>CALMCS010000180.1 GCA_937862875.1 uncultured Comamonadaceae bacterium | reverse complement strand
ACGCGCATACAAATCCAACGCCGATTGACGTTTGATCGGCCCAGCTTTTAAAAGGTCTTCACGCCAGCGGATGTCTGAGTCCAAGACCTCCGCTGCTTTCATTCGCTTGAGCACTGAAGGAGCAACGCTCAGCAGTTCGCAAGCTGTAGTGTCAGAGATCCATTGGGCGCGCTGCTGCTGGATGCGTTCGACTTCAGCGCGGGGTATTTCATACACCTGACCTCGGGTCCCCATACGCCGTGTGCGATGTACGCACTCACCGGTATGAAACGCATCATGCATGCGAGATCGGCTCACTCCTATTGCCTTAGCTGCATCTAATGCCCGTACATACTGGGTAGCATCTTGGGCCATGACCTTGGCAGAATCCAGGCCCAGCATGCACTCGGATTTCTCTGCGGCAACGTCGATGATGACTTGAAGTAGCGGCTCAAGAGCTGTGCCCTGGCATGTCTTGCGCAGGCTGATGTACCAGTTGCCAAGCAGAGTGTTCAGGGTACGGGCATCCTTGCGGCCAGCTGCGATGCGTTGCTCGACATGTGAGCGAAAGTTCATGGGCCAATTGCTCAGCAAGGGTTCGAGCGGAGCAAGAAATTCGACGGCCGCAGTGACGGTTTTCGGCAATGCACTGGCACGCGATAACGCGGGATTGAGTGGGTCTGAATACTGGCATAGCGTTCGAATGACTTTGACCAGAACCTCCGTGTCGATATCTTCAATGACAGGCTTCATGCTGCTTGAAAATTTGCCGTCATTTGCAATCAGCGTGGACAACCAAATTTGTGCTTGTGTTGCAGGCATCGCAGTCATGCTGCTGAGGTCGTTGCCACACAAACACAACCCTATGTAGAGCCTTTCCGGCGAGAAGTGTTCACCACAGGCATGGCATTGATCAATCAGTAAAACTTGGTGCTTGGGGCATGCCGTGACATAAGCGTGCTCCCAGTGATGGCGCGCATAGGGCGACTCGGCAATGCATAGCGGGCATATGGAGTCGGAGTAAGTGCGGTGCAACTGGCCCCAGCTGCGGCAGAGAACGTCTTTTTGAAGGGCGGATTCCATCCAGTTAGGGTTCAGACCCAGGTTGTGCGCTACTTCGCCTGTACGAGTCATGAGTGCACGACGCTGACGTTCAACACCCGCGGTCCCAGCGAGGTTGCGCCATCCGAAAAGTGCGTTGTCTGCCGACAAGCGACGGTAGTACCCCATGCCAGATTCGTCGTTGTGGGGTGGATAGGTAATGATCAGGCCCATGATTTATCTCCTTATTTTTTGCGGACGGGCACAGAGGCGAAGTTGCTCTCCAGAACATAGACATAAGCCTGTTTCAGAGCAGCCAGACTTACGTCAACGTAGTCACCGCGTTCGTCCACATCATCGGCGGTGTCTTGGAAAGCCAGCAGGTGTGGCGAGCCTGCATGGCTGACTTCATTGAGCACCATTTGACAGTCTGAGTAAGTGAGCGAGCGAGGCTCGCTATCGGCCCCTCGCCTGGCAAGCTCTCGCATGAAATCGGATAGCACGCCAATGAGGCCGCCTGTAAGCAGATAGGTTTGCTGCACGAGGATGCGGGCTGGTATGTGAATGGGGTAGCCGGCCGCAGCGAACATGCGAACGTAGTTTGTGACGCATGCGGCGTAGGCCGTCATCTGTTGAGGGTCGCTACCGTCGTAGGGGGAAAAATTGCGAGCAGGACGTGAGCGGCGGCGTAATTGCTCATTGGCGGAAAACAGCCTCTCAAGCCGTGGAATTCCGAACACAATCAAAGTCACGTTGGCTTTGTCGACCAGCGTTTTGAGCCAGTCGCTTGCGGCTCGGGGTGGAACCCTGGAGCCTTCATCGACCAGGTGGGAAATTTCATCAAAAATCACAACCCGCGTGCCAGCCAACTCCAGTTGCTTTTGCATCAGCTCGAACATTGCACCCACCGTCATGCTGCGCGTTACTTGCAGACCCAAAGCCTGTAGTACACAGCTTGGAAGCTGTTTGGCGCTCGCAAATTGGGGTACCACTACCACCAGTACAGGTACCGCAAGACGACCGTTGACGCGGGTTGGTGGGTAGGTGCGTGCGAGCGTTGCAATCAATGAAGATTTGCCCACGCCGCTCGGCCCAGGCACCCGGGTGACTTTGGGAGCAAAGCCAGCGAGGGCATCATCAATGCATTGTTGGAGCGCATGGACATGCTCCATGAACATTGGGTGCGCAAGCTCGCAGTTTTCGATATCTCGGCGTAGTTGTTGAGCGGGCGTCACAGCAGTTTTTCTCCTGTAGCTTTGTTGACGATGGCCATCTCAGGTGCATCGTCGTAATTGATGGCATCGGTTTGAGGTTTTTGCTGGGTCGCGGACATGTTGGATCCAGCGGCCGATGCTTGCTGTACAGGCGGTGAGAGAGGCTTCTCAAGCGAACGTGTCACGGCCAAAAAGTCTTTGGAACGACGCTCGGTTTCCTGGTTTTCTTCGCGTTTTCCGCGGGTTTTGGTTTTGCGTTTCGCTTTGCTGGGCGTACTGGTGACGGCATCGTCGAGGTCATGCTGAAACTGTTTCTTGTCATCTGGGGCCGCCCAATCCGACATGCCCGCATCCAAGCGAGCTTTGGCCTCTGCAAACGTCCACGCGGGGGAGTCCGCACGCACATGCTCGTGTGTCAGTGTGACAAGTGGGAGGTCATCGCGCTCGTACACATACGCATGACGAAAATCGTCAGGGTTGTAGACCACGTGTAGTTGCGCGTGGTCGCCGTACTTGCCCAAGAGATAGGAAATGGAATCCCCCTTGTAGCGAAATCCATGCTCAAGGCTGATGCCCGTTTTGGCACTGAGCGTGCAGAACCTATGCTCATACAGGGCAGACATCCATGCCTGGCGAGGGGGCGGCATGGGGATCGGGTAGCCCATGTCTTCCGTCAAATATCGCAGGCGTTCCAGCGGTGTTTTTCCCTTGACAGAGTCGATCAGTAATTCATCCCAGCGCAGCCGTTCAAGCGGCGAGTTGATCCAGTCCTTATAGAGCCAACGAACCACCCAACGCTCCAGGTCCTCGATGTTCATAAGCGTTTCGCCCAGTGCCTCTGGATCGCGCTGACCATCTTTACCGTTGAAACGCGTGCTGCCTGGTAGACGTTGCAGCGCCTCTTTCAAGGACCTGTTCAACCTCTCGATAAACGGCTTGCCTTGCGCTTCTCTGGCCTTGCAGTGCTTCACATCCATGCCCAGCAACTCGAGACCCATAATGCGTCGCCCTTTGGTCTCGGGGCCGTTATCGAAGATGACCTGGGACGGGGTGCCATAGATATTCAAATCATGGGAAATACCCAGCTCTTTGAATCGTGCTGCCTTTGCCGGTGTGAGATACATCTCTACGCACAGCAAAGAATCCATTTCGCGCGGAGCTCCAATGACGAGCTTCCACCCAACTGGGTAGCCGGTACACACATCGATGGCAAGCACCAGATAAACGGTACGAGCAACGCCGTAGGGTGTTTGCACAACGAATGGCAGATGCAAAGCATCCTGTTCGATGCGGGCCAACAGAAATCCAGCCCAGATACGATTTTTGGCAAACGACTTACCGGCAACGCGGTTGAGTGGATCCATTCGGTCGTATTCCGCGTCTGCCGTTAGGTGTTGAATCTCAGTAACGACAAATTTGCGGCTGATTTCATGTTTGGCCATGTGAAGGCCACGACGGCGTGCTTCGCGATTGATGTAGCCAGTCAAGTCGACAACCGTCCAAACTGACTCGGTGACAAGGTACCAATCCTGGAT
>CALMCS010000179.1 GCA_937862875.1 uncultured Comamonadaceae bacterium | reverse complement strand
CTACGCGGAACATGCCAAGGAGATGGGTTTTTCGGGCCGCGAAGCGCCGTTCTTTTTCATGAAGCCTGCCGACGCCGTGCTGGTCGTCAAGGACGGCCAGACCGGCGAGATGCCCTACCCCACGCTCACCAAGGATCTGCACCACGAAATCGAGCTGGTGGTCGCGCTCGGCAAGGGCGGCAAGAACATCAAGGCGGCCGATGCCGTCAACCACATCTTTGGTTACGCCGTCGGCATCGATATGACGCGCCGTGACCTGCAGGCCGAAGCCAAGAAACAAGGCCGCCCATGGGACATCGCCAAGGGCTTTGACTTCAGCGCGCCGATCACGCCGATCGTGCCTGCCGCTCAGGCTGGCGACATCAACAATGCCGCGATCTGGTTGGATGTGAATGGTGCGAAGCGCCAGTCGAGCCAGGTCACTCAGCTGATCTGGAGCATCGCCGAAACCATCGAAGCGCTCTCGCAAGCCTGGGAGCTGCAGGCCGGCGACCTGATCTTCTCGGGCACGCCCGAAGGCGTGGCCGCCGTGTCCAAGGGCGATGTACTGGAAGGCGGCGTCGCTGGCCTGCCAGCACTCAAGGTAAAGCTCGTCTGATTCTCGGCGTCCCGACGTCATCACGACACCCAGGGCGCAATCGGAACCACTCTTCCTCCTGATTGCGCCTTGTTTTCAGAGCCACAATATTCGACATGACCATTCGCGCACCTGTCCGTTTCTGCCGCAACTGCGGTACCGCTGTGGAGTACCGCATCCCCGATGACGGCGACACTCGCCAGCGCGCCGTTTGCCCCGCCTGCCACACGATCCATTACGAAAACCCGCTCAACGTCGTCGGCACCATTCCGGTGATGCCGGATGGCCGCGTGCTGCTGTGCATGCGCAACATCGAGCCGCGCCGGGGTAAATGGACGCTGCCCGCGGGCTTCATGGAGTTGAACGAAACGACCGCACAAGGTGCCGCCCGCGAGACCGACGAAGAAGCCGGTGCGCAGATCCAGATGGGACGTTTGTTCTCGCTGGTGAACGTGCCGCATGTTGGGCAAATCCATCTGTTCTACTGCTGCGATCTGCTGAGCGATCAGTTCAACCCCGGGCACGAGACCATGGAAGCGCGCCTGTTCAGCGAAGACGAAATCCCGTGGTCCGAAATCGCCTTCCGCACGGTGAGCACCACCCTGCAGCTGTGGTTTGCGGATCGCAAGGCGGGCGTCACCGATTGCGTGCACTCCGTCGACCTGGAAACGCCCAAGACACTGCCCTGAGCCTGGGGCTCAGAGCTGCGAACGAAACGGCATCACCACCCATTCAAGGACCCGCTGCTTGAATGAGCGGTGTTTCCACATCTCATAGGTGTATTCGCGGCACTTTTGCAGATCGGCGTCGAACACCTTGGTCATGCTCGATGCGAAGGCCTCGTCGTAGACGTTGAGGCTGGCCTCATCGTTCAGGCGGAACGAGCGCACATCGAAATTGGTCGAGCCGACCGAGACCATCTCGCCGTCGAGAATCAGCAGCTTGTTGTGCATCATCGTCGGCAGGTATTCATACACTTTGGCACCGCGTTGAATCAAGTCGCCCCACGTCGCCTTGGAGGCGGTGCGCACCATTCCTGAATCAATGTGCTTGCCCGGCACGGTGATGCGGATCTTGACTCCGCGCTCCATCGCCGCAAGCAATGCCTTGATGATCAAATCGTCGGGCACAAAATAGGCCGCCTGCAAATCGATCGTGCGCGCCGCGGCGGCGATCGCCATCAGATACATCAGGTGCATGCTTTCGCTGCCGCCTGCGGGCGAGGCAACGAACAACTGCGCATCCGCGTTACCATAGCTCTGTTGGGCGGGAAAGTAGTCTGTGCCCGTCAGGACCTGGCCCGTAGTCTTGATCCAGTTGTCATTGAACGCTGCCTGGGCTTGCAACACCACCGGACCGCGCATGCGGAAGTGGAGATCGCGCCAATGGTCTTCGTCCTGCGCGTTGCCGCTCCACTGGTCGGCGATGCCCACACCGCCGGTGAAGGCGATCTCGCCGTCCACGATCAGCAGCTTGCGGTGCGTGCGGTTGTTGATCCGGTCCAGGCTGTACCAACGCAGTGGCCGGTAGCGGCGCACTTCCGCGCCCGCGGCTTCCACCCGGCGGACCAGCGCCTCGTCCATCTTGACGCTGCCAAGCCAGTCCAGAGTGATGTGGACCTTGACGCCGGCACGCGCGCGCTCGGTCAAGGCGTCGGCGAACTGCTCGCCGATTTCGCCGGACCAGTAGATGTAGGTTTCGAAGCAGATGCTGGTTTTCGCGTCGCGTACGCCTTGCAGCATGGCCGGAAAGATTTCATCGCCGTTTTGCAGCACCTCGACGTGATTGCCGGGCACGATGGCCGGTCCGAGCAGATTGCCCATGTCGCGCCGAAACTGCGGGTCGGTGGTGCGGTACAGATGCTTGACGCGGCGCTCGATCTTTTTCTCGGAAAGTGCGAAATTCTCCACCAGAAGCATGACGACCACGGTGACGATGACGGTGCTGAAAATGGGCCAGAACATAGTGGCGGTCACACTCCTTGCAGGCTTCAGACGAAGAAAGACGGGCGAATGACGGCTCGCGGCCTTGGCAGTGTTCTACCGCCTCCGTCCCTGCAAGCAGCCTATATGAGCACGCACCTCACGTGTGTAGGACGAGGCGGCACACTTGAGTTGGTGGGAGGCACCTGAGGTGCCGCCCCGTGTCATGGATTGGACGAACTCGCACCCAGGTTGGCCGGAACGACCACGC
>CALMCS010000178.1 GCA_937862875.1 uncultured Comamonadaceae bacterium | reverse complement strand
TGCCGCAAAGCGCCAACCGTTCCGAAGTGCTCGGCGCGCTCGGCAACTTCAATCCACCGGGCACCGCAAAGGGCAAGGAGCAATGGCATTGGGTGGTGACGCTGATGTCGTACGGCGCCACCGCAGAAGAGGCGCAGGAAGCCGCCAAGGTGTTCACGCAGAGCACAAAAATCGCCGAGCTCGCCGCATCGAACCCGGTCAAGAATCTGCCGCTGACCTACCTCGATCTGTACAGCCAACTGTCGACCGACTTCTACAGCACGTACCGCACCAGCGAGATCGCCCTCTTCACCGAAGAGCCCGGCAAGGCGCTGGCGCAGCTGGGCAAGCTGATGTCCACCAAGGCACTCGACCAGCGCTCGTTCGGCTTCTCGGTGCTCGGCACCAACCCCACCGTGCCCGAGCCCTGCAGCTACACGTACACCGCGCCGCACTACCTGTCGTGGTACCTCATCGGCACCAGCAACGCGGATGTGGCGAAGAACTACGTGCTGGCGGACGAGCTCTATGAAACGCTCAAGCCGCTCGCCAAGGGCTACTACATGAACGAGATCGACCTCACCCGCTTCCCCCAATTGGCGCGCGCGAGCTTCTCGAACGGCAAGTGGCTCAAGCTGCACCAGGTGCGCGATCAATACGATCCGAAAAAGCGCTTCGTGAGCTATCTGGATCGCAAGGAATAAGCCCCGAACACCTGACGCATCTGCCAAACAAAAAGCCGCGCTGGCAACTTGCAGCGCGGCTTTTTTGCGGGTCAGTGTGAGGTCAATTCACTCATCAACCGGCAGCGATACCCGGTGCGCGCATCACGTAATCGCGGCGGAACTCCTTCACCGATCCAATGCCGGCAATCAGCATGTCGCGCGTCAGCTCCGCCTGCAAGCGATCGTAGACGCTCTTCACGCCCATCCAGCCGCCGAGCGACAGGCCGTACAACACCGGACGCCCAATCGCCACCGCATTCGCACCCAACGACAGCGCCTTGAAGACATCGGTACCGCGGCGAATGCCGCTGTCCATGATGATCGGCACCTTGCCCTTCACCACATCGGCGACGCCCGGCAGCGCATCGATGGCAGCAGACACGCCGTCGAGCTGGCGACCGCCGTGATTCGACACTTGAATGGCGGCCACTCCGTGCGCCAGCGCCTTGCGCGCCATCTCGGGAGTGAGCACGCCCTTGAGCACCAGGGGCAGCTTGGTGTTGTTCTGCACGAACTTCACATCGTCCCAACTCAGGCTTTTCTTGAAGGTGCTGGAGCCGCTGTTCACCAGTTGCAGATGCGGTGGGAATTGAAAGCCGATGCGCATCGTGGCGTCCGAACTGCCCGGCGCAAACGCGTCGATCGCCAGCACCACGGCCGTATAGCCAGCGGCCTCGGCGCGCTTGAGCAACTCGCGGGATTTATTCAAGTCATCGGCCAGATACAGCTGGAACCACTTCGGTCCCTTGGTCGCCGCGGCGATGTCTTCGATCGTGTGATTGGCCGCCGTGCTCACCGTCATCAGCGTGCCGGCTTCGCCCGTGCCGCGCGCGGTGCCCAGCTCGGCGGATTGATGCGCCAGGCCATGTGCGCCCATCGGCGTGGTGATGATCGGCATGCTGAGGTTTTGACCCAGCAGGTTGATGCGCAGATCGGGCGCGGGCTTGCCGACCAGGTACTGCGGGCGAATCGCGATACGGCCAAACGCGGCGCGATTCTGGTGCAAGGTCCACTGGCTGTCCGAGCCCGAAGAGATGAACGCGAACGCGCCCGGATCCATGACCCTCTTCGCCTCGGCTTCCAGATCGTTCAGATCCGCCACCACCAGCGGACGCACCACGCTGGATGCGCTGAACGCGGCGGGCGCTGGCGCATTGGGATCCAGCCCCACCTTCAGCGCGGGGGCCGTGCCTTCGGCATCGGTCGCGGCTGCCGCGACCTGGGCGCGCGCCTGCGTCATGAGCGAGGCACTGGCCACGGCGCCGACGGCCGCGGTTTGAAGGAATTGGCGACGGGCCAGAGGGGTGGTTGGCATGAAAAGGTTCTCCTGACGAAACGATCTCGAATCGTCAGCGAAAACCTACAGGCAGCCTGTCAGCCAATAGCGCAAATTAACAATCGCGGGCAGATCGATTGACGATCCACCCCATTCGTCTCAAGACCGTGCGGCCCCGCTCGCATGCAGGCAAATCGCTGCGGCGACCGCGACGTTGAGCGACTCCTCGCCGCCCGGCTGCGCAATGCGAATGTGCGCGCTGGCCTTGTCTTGCAGTGACTGGGAAACGCCCTGCCCCTCATGTCCCATGAGCCAGGCGCAGGGCCACGGCAGGCTGGCCTTGTGCAGGAAATCGCCCAGGTGCGAACTGGTCGCCAGCAACGGCACTTGCAGCGCCGCCACGTCGTCCTCGGCCAGACCTTCGACCAGGCGCAGCGCAAAGTGTGCGCCCATGCCCGCGCGCAGCACCTTGGCGCTCCACAGCGCGGCCGTGCCCTTGATCGCGGCGATCTGGGTGAATCCAAACGCCGACGCGCTGCGCAGGATCGATCCCACGTTGCCGGCATCCTGCAGACGGTCCAGAACGACCGTGGGCGCGTTCAGATCGAGTTCGGTGACCTGCGGCAGCTCCATGACGAAACCGATGTGTGCGGGCGATTCCAGGCCGCTGATGTCCTTCCAGACGGCATCCGACAGCAGCACGTTCTTGGGCGCTGCACGCTTGAGATCGCTCGGCGCCATCGCCCAGAACGATTCGGAGAACACGCCGATCTGCGGCTGCACGCCACGCACCAGGGCCGCGCTGCACAGGTGGTCGCCCTCGAGCCACACGCGCTGCTGTTTGCGGTACGCGGTGCTGTCCTGCGACAAACGGCGCAGGTCTTTGACGAGCGCGTTGTCGCGCGACTGAATCACGAGGGGAGATGCTTCGGTCATAAGACTTCTATAAAACACGGGAGGCACAAACCAGAGCGCAGAGCGGTTGCGCCTCGATATTGGACCGGAGAATCAGCGCACAAGCAAACCGGCCTGAGCCACGGGCGCAAAGCTGCGGCGATGTTCGGGGCACGCGCCATGCTCGCGCAGAGCCGCGAGATGCACCGCGGTGCCGTAGCCCTTGTGCGCGTCAAAGCCGTATTGCGGATACTGCTCGTGCAACTGCTGACACCAGCGATCGCGGGTGACCTTGGCCAGAATCGATGCGGCCGAGATCGACTGCACCAACGCGTCGCCCTTGACGATCGCCTCGCCCGGCACGTCCAGCGGCGGCAGGCGATTGCCATCGACCAGCACGCGCACCGGCTTGAGTCGCAGACCGGTCACGGCGCGGCTCATCGCCAGCATCGTGGCCTGCAGAATGTTGACGGTGTCGATCTCCTCCACGGAGGCTTCGGCAATGCAGAAACACAGCGCCTTGGCGCGAATCTCGTCGTAGAGCTTTTCGCGCTTGGCGGCCGTGAGCACCTTGGAGTCGGCCAAGCCGGCAATCGGATTCTGGTCGTCCAGAATGACGGCCGCAGCCACCACCGGGCCGGCTAACGGGCCGCGGCCCGCTTCGTCAACTCCTGCTACAAGACCTGGGGGATGCCAGTCAAAGGTGGATTGTTCAGCCAGCAGATTTGGCAAGGACTTTTTCGATCGCATCTGCGGCCAGTCTCGGAGTGTCGCGCAGCAAACTTTCGTGCAGCGCGGTAAAACGCTGTTCAAGCGTTTGAATGATTTCGGGTTGCTGCGTATACGCATCCAGCCAGCGCTGCACCGCAGCGGCGAGCGCCTCGGGCGTGGCTGCGTCCTGCAGCAATTCAGGGACGACAAAGTCGCCGCACAAGATGTTGGGCAGACCGACCCACGGCTGCAATTGCTTGCGCTTCATGAGTCGCCAACTGATGGGGTGCATGTGATACGAGATCACCATGGGCCGCTTGTACAACGCGGCCTCCAGCGTAGCGGTGCCGCTGGCAATCAGGGTGCAATCGCACGCGGCCAGAACCGTATGCGACTGACCGGTCACGATCTGCACGCGGCCTTCTATGCCGCATTCACGCGCCATCGCTTCAATTTTTTCGCGTTGCCGTGGCACCGCAGGCACGACCAGCTTCAACCCCGGACGGGTTTGCAGCAGCAAGGCCGCCGCCTGAAAGAACGGCTTGGCAATGTAGGCCACTTCCGCCGAGCGGCTGCCCGGCAGCATGGCCAGCACTTCGTCGCCGGCAGCCAGACCCAGCTGCGCGCGCGCGGCGAGCTTGTCGGCCTGCATCGGAATCACGCGCGCCAAGGGATGACCGACGTAGGTCGCGTCAATCCCGTGCTTGGCGAGCAATGCCGGTTCGAACGGGAAAATGCACAGCACGTGGTCCGCACTGTTGCGAATTTTCTCGACCCGATCTGCGCGCCAGGCCCAGATCGACGGACAGACAAAGTGCACGGTCTTGATGCCAGCCGCACGCAGCTGGCCTTCAAGGCCGAGGTTGAAATCGGGCGCATCCACGCCGATGAAGACACTGGGCGGATTCGCCAGCAGTCGCTCGCGCAGCTGCTTGCGGATCTTCAGGATGCCGAACAGCTTCTGGATCAGCTCGAGGCTGTAGCCATGCACTGCCAGGCGCTCGCTTTGCCACCACGCATCAAAGCCGCGCTCCTGCATGGAGGGGCCGCCGATGCCGTGCGACTGCACGTCGGGCCATTTCTCGCGCAAACCATCCAGCAGCAGCCCAGCAAGCAAATCGCCGGAGGTTTCTCCGGCGACCATTGCTACTTGGGGGCTGCTGGTGGCAGTCATGGGTGAACTGGGCAAGGCGGTCAACGTGCAATGCCGCGCTGCGAGGCAGCAATGAAATCACGCAACTGCGCGATGTCGTCCGCGGCGTGCCGATGCTCTTCGATCAGCGCGCCCATGGCCTGGATCGAGGCTTCCAGCGTCAGCCCCTGGCGATACAGCACGCGATACGCCTGCTTGAGCGCGGCGATGCGCTCGGCCG
Source organism: uncultured Comamonadaceae bacterium (assembly GCA_937862875.1). Classification (GTDB taxonomy): domain Bacteria; phylum Pseudomonadota; class Gammaproteobacteria; order Burkholderiales; family Burkholderiaceae_C; genus Diaphorobacter_A. Next base: position 2,751 of record CALMCS010000178.1, on the reverse strand, counting down.
AAAAACCACGGCGGCGCAGGCCTTCGACATTCAGGCCGCGCACGGCCAGTGGATTGCCGTCGACCATCATGAAAGGCGGCACGTCCTGCGAGATATGGCTGGCAAAGCCGGCCATCGCATGTGCGCCAATGCGCGAGAACTGGTGCACGCCGGTCAAGCCGCCGACGATCACCCAGTCGCCCAGTTGCACGTGGCCCGCGAGGGTGGCGTTGTTGGCCAGAATGGTCTGGTTGCCCACCACGCAGTCATGCGCGATGTGCACGTAGGCCATGATCCAGTTGTCGTCGCCGATGGACGTGACGCCGCGGTCCTGAGCCGTTCCCAGATTGAACGTGCAGAACTCGCGAATGGTGTTGCGGTTGCCGATTTCAAGCCGCGTGGGCTCGCCCGCATACTTCTTGTCCTGCGGAACTCCGCCAAGCGATGCGAACTGAAAAATCTTGTTGTCTTCACCAATGCTGGTGTGCCCTTCGATGACGCAGTGCGGCCCCACGCTGGAGCGTGCGCCGATGCGAACATGCGGTCCGATGACCGCATAAGGACCCACCGTCGCCGTGCTGTCGATGTGCGCAGCCGGGTCAACAATGGCAGTGGAATGGATATTGGACACGAACCAGTGGCTCCCGAAAAAGTTCAGGCCACGGTACGCATGGTGCACATGATTTCGGCTTCGCAGGCAATGTTCTCGCCCACGCGCGCAACACCCTTGAATTTGTAGATGCCGCCCTTGATGCGATCCAGATCGATCTCAAGCACCAGCTGATCGCCTGGCTCCACGGGACGCTTGAAGCGCGCGCCGTCGATGCCCACGAAGTAGAACACCTTGTCGTCGCCGGGGGCCTCGCCCATCATGTCGAACGACAGCAGGCCAGCCGCCTGTGCCAGCGCTTCGAGCATGAGCACGCCGGGCATGACCGGGCGGGCTGGGAAGTGGCCATTGAAAAACGGCTCGTTGATGGTGACGTTCTTGATCGCCTTGATGTGTTTGCCGCGCTCGAGCTCAACCACTCGGTCTACCAGCAGGAACGGGTAGCGATGTGGAAGGAGCTTGCGTATTTGGTGGATATCCATCATGTTTTCAGCGGTCTAACCGTCGTTTTGATTGTTTGTTCAAGAGTCTTGACCCGTTCTCGCAGTTTGTACAACTGCCTGAGAGTGGCCGCATTCTTTTCCCAGCTCGCATTGTCGTCGAATGGGAACACTCCCGTGTAATGTCCGGCTTGTGGAATGGAGCGCATGACCACGGTATTCGTGGAAATATGCACTCGATCCGCAATGGTGAGATGCCCAATGATCGATGCCGCACCTGCAATCATGCAGTGCGCGCCGATCTTGGTGCTGCCCGCAACGGCCGTACATCCCGCCATGGCGGTGTGATGTCCGATGTGCACGTTGTGGGCAATCTGAATCAGGTTGTCGAGCTTGACGTGGTCTTCGATCACCGTGTCTTCGAGCGCGCCGCGATCGATACAGGTGTTGGCGCCGATCTCCACATCGTTGCCGATGCGCACCGCGCCCAACTGCTCGATCTTCACCCACTCGCCATGATCCGGTGCAAAGCCGAAGCCATCGGCACCGATCACCACTCCGGGATGAATGATGCAACGCTCACCGATGGTGCAGCGTTCGCCCACGTTGACACGTGTCTTGAGGACGGTATGGGCACCAATGCGAGCGCCCCGCTCCACCACGCAGAGCGGGCCGACATAGGCCGTGGGATCGATCACCGCCTCCGGGTCGACGACGGCACTCGGGTGCACGCCGCGCAGCTCGCGATCGGCATGCGCACGCTTCCAGAGCTGCGTGAGCCGTGCGAAATAGACGTACGGATCCGCGGTAACGATGCAGGCACCGCGCGCGAGAGCAAGCTCCCGCATCACAGGCGCCACAATGACGCAGGCCGCCCGGGAGGCGGCCAGTTGGTTCTGGTAGCGCGGGTTGTTCAGAAAGGCCAGTTCACCTGGGCCTGCCGTCTCCAAGGGAGCGATGCGGAGAATTTCAATATCTCCGCCTCCTCCCTCAAGACTACCGCCCAGTTCTTCGATGATCTGTCCTAGTCGCAAGCTCACACTTTACCCATCACTACCAGATGAAGCACATTACTTGCCGTTGCCGGAAGCGCCGTTCATAGCCTTGATCACCTTGTCGGTGATGTCCAGCTTCGGATTGATGTAGACGGCTTCCTGCAGGATGACGTCGTACTTCTCGGCTTCGGCAACTTGCTTGACGACCTTGTTGGCGCGCTCAAGCACGGTGGCCAGCTCTTCGCTCTTGCGCGAGCTCAGGTCTTCCTGAAATTCGCGGCGCTTGCGTTGGAAGTCGCGGTCTTGATCGGCCAGCACGCGCTGACGCGCTGTGCGCTGGCCTTCGGTCATGGTCGGCGCATCGCGCTCGAACTTTTCCGTGGCGGACTTCAGCGTGTTGCCCTGGTCGACCAGTTCTTTTTCACGCTTGGCAAATTCTTGCTCGAGCTTGGTTTGAGCAGCCTTGGCGGAATTGGCTTCGCGGAACACACGATCGGTATTGACGAAGCCAGCCTTGAACTCCTGAGCTTGTGCAGGCGTCATTGCGGCCAAGCTGCTCAGCAGAACGACCAAGGGGAGGTGACGGGAAAGGGAAGTCATTAGAAAGATGTTCCGATCTGGAATTGCAGTTTCTGGATTCTATCGCCGGCGAACTTGCGCACCGGTTGTGCATAGGCTATACGCAGCGGTCCAAGTGGGGAAATCCAGCTCAACCCCAAACCTGTCG
>CALMCS010000177.1 GCA_937862875.1 uncultured Comamonadaceae bacterium | reverse complement strand
GCCTCCGGAGGCACCACCGCCTCCTAAGTTGCCGCCGCCGCCGGAACTGAATCCGCCGCCACCACCACCGCCACCTCCGCCGCCACCAAAACCACCCCCGCCAAAGCCACCGGGGAAGCCGCCGCCGTGCACGATCGGGCCACCGCCGCCGCGTCCGCTGAACAGCCAGGTGTAGAGCAGTGCCAGCACGCCGGCACCCGCTGCCAGACCCATGCTGGTGGTGATGAAGAAGGCGAGTGTGCCGACGCCGCCACCCATCAACAGACCGCCGATGGGGCGACCAAAAATACCGCGCACGATGGGGCCGGCCACCATGACCGCGAAGAACAGGAAGATCGCCATGTCGGACCAGTCAAAGCCGGAGGCCTTGCCCGATGCGTTGCGACCTTGCTTTTGTTGTGGCGTCGTGGGAAGCGGCAGCTCTTCACCGGCGATGCGCGCGCCGATCTGATCGACCGCGGCCTTCAGACCACCCGCGTAATCGTTCTGGCGAAAGCTCGGGGCCATGGCCGCGTCGATGATGCGCGCTGCGGCCAGATCGGGGATTGCGCCTTCGAGTGTCTTGGCCACTTCGATGCGCATGCGCCGGTCGTCTTTGGCCACCAGGATGATGACGCCGTCGCCGACCTCCTTGCGCCCGATTTTCCAGGCGTTGCCGATGCGGTTCGCGTACGAGGAGATGTCTTCCGGTGCCGTGGTCGGCACCATCAGCACCACCACTTGCGAACCGTTTTTCTGCTCGATCGCCGCGAGTTGGGCTTCGAGCGATTGCTTGGCTGCGGGGTCCAGCGTGCCGGTCTGGTCGATCACATGGGCGCTGAGGGCGGGCACGGGCAGCAGTTGCTGCGCCTGCACACCGGTCAGACCACCACAGAACAACAGGAACGCTGCAAACAGTGCTTGCAGTGAGCGCGCAAAGGACATCCGCATCAAGGTCAATCTATCTAACTATCTATTTAACGACGAACTGTGTCTTCTATCTGACGAGAAGCCAGGAGCCTCTCGCGTTCAGGGCTCAGGGCTTGCTGGCGGCTGGCGCTGCGTTGAAATCGACCACCGGTGGCTTGCTGATTTCAGCTTCGTTCTGCACGCTGAAGTTGGCCTTGGGCTTGTAGCCCATGACCATGGCGGTCAGGTTGTTCGGGAAGCTGCGGGCCAGCACGTTGTAATCCTGAACCGTCTGGATGTAGCGATTGCGCGCCACGGTGATGCGGTTTTCGGTGCCTTCCAGGGTCACGCGCAGATCGCGGAAAGCCTGGTTGGCTTTCAGGTCAGGATAGCGCTCGGAAACGACCATCAGGCGCGACAGGGCGCTCGACAGTTCGCCCTGGGCCTGCTGGAATTTGTTGAAGGCTTCGGGGTTGTTCACCAGATCCGGCGTGGCCTGAATCGAGGTGGCCTTGGAGCGCGCCTCGATCACCTTGGTGAGCGTGTCCTGCTCGAAATTGGCTTCGCCCTTGACCGAGGCGACGATGTTGGGAACCAGATCGGCGCGGCGTTGGTATTGGTTGAGCACTTCGCTCCAGGCGGCCTTGGACTGCTCGTCCAGCTGCTGGAATTGGTTGTAGCCGCAACCGGTCAGGGCGAGAGCGGTGGCCACGGTCGCGATGAGTCCAAAGAGGCGTTTGATGGTCATGGGCGTATAAGGTAAAAGGTGAAAGTAAATTCGTTTTCGGCCGAGAACGCGGGCATGAGCACCACTCGAAAGCGGCTCATCCTTGCGGGCGAATTGTTGCATCAATCCCGCGTTGGCTGAGCGTGCACAAGCCTGTGTCACGCATTGTGCATAAATTATGCTGCTTGGGTTGTAGGCCTACAGGCCTCGGCGCGCATCAATCACAGAATTTAACTCTTGTCTGATTGTGAAACCATGAAACGAGCAACGACACGCGCAGCCTTGCTGGCTGGCAGCCCCGACGAGGTGGAAACGGCCTTCTACGAAGCGCTGCACGCGGGGGATCTGGAAAAACTGATGGCCTGCTGGGCCGACGAGGAAGAGATCGTCTGCATTCACCCGGGCGGCGGTGCCCGCGTGGTGGGCCTGCAGGCGATTCGGGACATGTTCGCGACCATGATGGAGCGCGGCGGCCTCAACGTGCGAGCGAGCGAGGTCGTGCGCATGCAATCCCTCGGAAGCGCCGTGCACAGCGTGGTCGAGCATGTCGTGGTCAACCTGCCCGACGGCCCGCGCGAGGCGCTGGTGTATGCCACCAATGTGTATGTGAAGCAGCCGCAGGGCTGGCGCATCGTGACGCACCACGCCAGTGCCGCGGCACCCGGCGAGCGCGGCACGCAGCCCTCGCACCTGCATGTGCTGCATTGACATCGTGCGCGCGCGCAATCGCACCTGCCGCCGCACTCGCACCCGCCATCGCGTGATGTTTCGATGAACTACACCGCACCCTGGTGGTTGCCCGGTGGCAACCTGCAGACCATCTGGTCGGCGACCTGTGCCCGCACCACGCTCCAGAACCAGTGGGCGAAACCGCAATGGCGGCGCGAACGCTGGAC
>CALMCS010000176.1 GCA_937862875.1 uncultured Comamonadaceae bacterium | reverse complement strand
GGGCACGCGCAAAAAAGTCCCAACCGATAAGGGTTGGGATTTCAAATTATGGTGGCGGACGGTTGACCACCTGCTGACTGGCCTCCCGAGCTTATGAGCACTGGTGCGGGTTGCTGCGGGTTTGAGAGGAAATTTGCAGCCGTCATTCAGTCACAGCCATGTCACGACCCAATCGGTATCCCATCGCCTTGTAACCGGCCTGCCGCTTGTCCCACATCCTCAGAAGCGCCGGGTGACCGGTGTCCACGAAGTCAATAATCCGCACGTCGGCCTTGGAGGCGTGCTCACGGTGCAGGCGCCCGGCGTACTGCTGGAGGGTGCCTTTCCAGGAAACCGGCATGGCCAGGACCAGGGTGTCCAACGGCGGGTGATCGAAGCCCTCGCCAACCAGCTTCCCAGTCGAAAGTAAAACGCGCGGCGCATCGGGCGGTAGCGCATCAAGGTCTGCCACCAGCGCCGACCGCTGCTTCTTCGACATTCGACCGTGCAAGACGAACGGTACCGGTAGCAGGCCGTCGAGCTCGGTCTTGATGGCATCGAGGTGTTCCGTGCGCTCGGTCAGAACCAGCACCTTGCGTCCCTGACCGACTGCATCACGAACCTCGGAGGCGATGGACTCCGTTCTTGCCTGGTCATTGGCGAGATGTCGAAACACGTCCTGAATACCTGCATCGGTGGGCAGATCGATACGCGTAAAGCGTGAGCGAGGCAGCACTTCCAGGTCGTGTGGCGCGCCAGCGGGGCTGGCCGCCGTGTATCGGATCGGCCCGCACTGCATAAAGATGATGGGCTGCTGACCATCCCGGCGGATGGGCGTCGCCGTCAGGCCCAGCACGTACTTGGCCTTGGTCCGCTTCAGGATGGCATCGAACGATACGGCGCCAACGTGGTGGCACTCGTCCACAATCACCTGACCGTAGTTTTCTACCAATGGGTTCACTTCGCCCTGTCGGGAGACGGACTGCATCACGGCAATGTCGATCTTTCCCGTAGGTTTGGCTTTGCCACCTCCGATGGTGCCGACTACGCCCTTTCCAACACCCAGAAAAGCCTGCAGACGTTCCTGCCATTGCTTGAGCAGTTCCGTTCGATGCACCAGCACCAGTGTGTTTACACCACGGCGAGCGATGATTGCGGCGGCAGTGACCGTTTTGCCAAAGGCCGTTGGAGCGCACAGCACGCCGGTGTCCTGATGCAGCATTCCAGCAACTGCAGCCTCCTGGTCCAGACGCAAAGTGCCGACGAAAGAGATGTCGATGGGTTCCCCGCCGAAGCGCTCATCGCGCAGGTCACAGTCGATACCGTTTTCCCGCAGCAGATCCAGCGCCGCTTCGAGGCAGCCGCGAGGTAAGGCGATGTGCTGCGGGTAGTTCTCCGCATTGCCGATGACACGGGGCTTGTCCCAGACCGACATGCGCATGGCCTGGGCTTTGTAGAACTCCGGGTTCTGGAAGGCTGCCAGACGGATCAGGCGGTTGGCCAGTGCCTGCGGCAGTTGGGCCTTCTCAAAATAAACCAGATTGGCCAGCGTCACGGTCAGCGACTTGGGCATCTGCCCAGCCAGCTTATTGGTCGCCGTGCTCTGCCGCTTCCAGGGTGTGGCCAGGTCCTCATCATCGATGAAGGTGACGTCGAGTGGATAGACGCCACCCGTGGCACGCACGATGGTCGGCTCGATGTCGTGGACCGGCATGGGCTGGATAGACGCCAGGAATCCCCACTGATCTGGATAAGGTTGCAGGTCAGCGTCGACAAACACGCTGCAGCCACTCTCGCGAGGCAACTTTTGCAGCGGCAAAGCGATCAGGTTGCCGAAGCCGCCTTTGGGCATCGTGTCCTGGTTCGGGAACAGCCGGTCGTAGGATTCCAGCTTCAGTTGCCGGGTGCGCGAGCATGTATGGCTGATGATGGCGGTGCCAAGGCGCCGGGCGTCACGTGCAGAAACACGGCTGGCGAAGAAAATCCACGCGTGGGCGCCATTCCCAGACCGAGAGATTTCCAGCGCCGCTGGAACACCCAGTTCCTCACAGGATTGCATGAAGGCTCGTGCGTCGTCACGCCAGTCGGCCTCGTCAAAGTCCGCAGCGAGGAAGTAACAAGTGTCATCTTCCAGCAGCGGATAGACACCGACCACGTGCTTGCCTGCAAGATGATCGTAGATCACTGCGTCGGACATTGGGATCAGCAGGCGGTTGCTGCAATCGCCGCATTTGATGCGCGGCTTTTCGCAGACCCCGGCGCGCCATTCGTTGGCACAGGCCGGTGCGTAGCCCGACTTGCCTGAGGTCTTGCCTTCCCAGCGGACCGGGTATACATCTGTGCGCCCGCGAAACAGGCGCCGGAACAGGGCTACCTTCTCGGCGGTGGAAAGCTTGGACGGCTCCAGCTCTCTCGCCACGACGACGGCCGATTGCGGCGTACGCCACTCAATGCCGTGGGATTCGAGGAGTGCGATCAGACGGTCGTTTTCGGCGCGGAGGGTGGCGATTTCCAAGCGCTGACTGTCGTGAGCATCACCGGAGGTCACAGTAGCAAGCCCACCCCGCGCTGAGCCCAGCTAGGCACAGCCTTCCAAGCATCGCGCATCCGACCGTGCAGTGAGTCCGCTGCTGGCTCGAAATGCCTCAGATGCATCCAGAACCGATCCGAATGATTGGGCTCAAGCAGATGACAAAGCTCGTGCCAGATTACGTATCTCACCAGATCGCGCGGCAAAAACAGCAGTTTGCAATTGAGGCTGATGCGTCCAGTGGTGGAACAACTCCCCCAGCGCGTGCGCTGGTTCTTGATAGCCAGATCTGAGTACCTCAGCCCAGCAGGTTCGGCAAGATTCGCCAGCCAGGGTGACAAGGCCATGATGGCATGACGGGCGAGCCACCGTCGTAATGCCGCGTGACAGGCTTCAACATCATCTACCGCCCCAGCCACAACGATGCGGCCCGGTTGCTCGATGCGGGCACCCACCGTACGGCTGCGCGTTAGCTTGTATTCCACCCGCCAGGACTCGGCAAGCGCTGGCAAGTCAAACGCCTGGGGGCGAGCCGCTAGCTCGGTGGTGATCAGATGACGCACGGCATCGAAGCCGGCAATCCGCTCACCGATCCAATCCGCCTTCGCTGCCACTATTGAAAGCAACTTGTGGCGATCCAGATTCGGCGGCGCGACGACTACCATGCCGTCACGGGCACTCAGCTTTAGACGCAGCGACCGTGACTTGGGCGAAATCTGGATCGCGTAGTCGATGGTTCGCCCATCTGGTAAGACCAGTTCAACGCGGTCACGCACCTTCATCACCGGTTGCCGTTGGCGCGCTGGGCTTGTAGTGACGCCGCTTCAAAACCTGCACCAGGCTGCCAATGAAGCCCATCGCATCATCGGTCAGAAGACCTGCCGACGAGAAACGGGTGGCAACCATGAACAACAGACCGCGCGACAGCTCCGGATCGACCGCGCTGCTTCCCCACCAACCGGGGAAGCAATGCTTGTCAGCCTCGGTCAGCGT
>CALMCS010000175.1 GCA_937862875.1 uncultured Comamonadaceae bacterium | reverse complement strand
CAGTGCTAGCTTTGCGTACCGTCACTTATTGCACTGAAAACGAGGAGACCCCTTCAAGGCCCACGGATGCGCGGGCTTAGTTCACTGAAGATCGTGCTGGAGTCGCTGCAGGAGCTGCTATTGCGCCTTGCCCTGCAGATGGCCCGCGACGACTACGAAGACCGGCGCGAGCGGCAGCGCCAGGGCGTGGCGCTTGCGAAGGAAGCGGGACGGTACACCGGCCGCCAGGCCGACACAGCAACTCACGAGAGGATCATTGCGCTGCGCACTGCGGGGCACAGCATCCCCGATACGGCCAGGCTGGCCGGCTGCAGCGAAAGCCAGGTTAAGCGCGTTTGGTCAATGCGGGCGACGGCCTCACCAGCTTGACCGTGACGCCGGCAGGCCGCATGAGAGCCTTAACCACGGCGGCCGACACCTCATTGCGGGACTGCGCTTTTTCTTCGACGCTTTTGCGTGGGAGGTCATCCGTTGAATCTGGAACGCTCACGGTGAGCTGATCCCCGATCAATGAGGCTTCAAACATGCGCTTGCCGGCCGGCGTGATCCACATGCCTATCAGCTCGCGCTTGGAGTCGGCGACCAGGCGCTGCGCCGGCTTGTCCATGTGGGCCTTGATCTTCTCGCACATGGCCGTGGTGGCCGGCACCGAGGGAAGACGCTGCAGGTAGTCGAGAACGTTCTCGAGCACGGCCAGCGTTTCCTTGTGCTTCTGTTCGTCGGTGAATTTCACTTGGCGTCCCATCCCTTTCTTTTTTCTGCGCGCCACTCCCAGGGCGCGACCGCGTGCGGATCGGCCCACAGGCCGACCCGCCCAGCGCGTGCCGCTGCTTCGACGTCGAGCAGCGACCGATCCACCAGGTAGGCCCGATACACCCAGGCCATGCCCTGTTCCACCATCATGCGGTTGACACTGCGGCCGTCCACCAACAGCGTGCCGATCGCGCGGCCGTAGCGATCGACGGACGCCGATCGCACGTAGACCGACTTCTGGAACACCGCCGCAGCAAGCGCCTGCCTTGACCTGGTGCCGAAGGCTTGCGCCTTCTCGGGGGCGTCAATCTCAGCCAGGCGCGTGCGGATCGGCGTGCGATCCACCAACACATCCACCGTATCACCATCGAGAACGCCGACGACGCGGCCCGCGAAATCGGCGTGTGCCTGTCCTGCAGCGATGCACAGGACCAGCGCGACCAGGCGAGCCAAGCGCGCCATGTCAGTTGCCCACGAAGACAAGTTCGACTTCCACGCGCTGGTTCTCAAGCCGGCCTTCTGGCGTCGAGTTGTCCGCGATGAAGTCTGCAGCAGATGCGAAGTTGACGACGATCTTCAACGGCGAAACGCCGCGTGCGATGAGATAGGAGCGCGCCGACAGTGCCCGAGCAAGGGCCAGCGATTCATCCTGCGCGCTCGGCTTGAGTGTGCTGGTCCGTCCCTTGATCGTCACCAGGTCGGCATCCTTCGCGTTGAGCAATTCCGCTTCCTGCCGTGCCGTGGGCCGGAAGGCCGTGCCGCCATGGGGGAACGACACGAAGACACCCGACAGGACCGGCCTGCCGTATTCGGTCATCGGCTGGGCCGATGCGCTTTGCGCGGCCACCAGGAAGGCAGCAGAGAGGGCCAGCAGGCACGGTTTGAACATGAACACGCTCCAATCAGAAAAAGAGGTAGCCGGCCTTGCTCATCGGGATTCGGATGAGCCAAAGCGCGACCAGGTGCAGGGGGTAGTAGGCGTAAAACGCCCACCGCAGCCGGGGCAGGCGCACATCGACGTGCGCAGCCGCGGCGACCACGGGGAGCGCCGCCAGCGCCCAAAAATTGCCGTTGATGAACCACAGCGCGGCGCAGGACGCCAGCAGCAGCGCGAGCGCCGGCACCGATGGCTTCCTGCAGTACCACCAGACAGCCAGGCAGATCGAGAGCGCCGGCCACCAGTATTCGACCGAGCTGCCGGCGACGAGGAACACGGCGGCAGCGGCAACCAGGCGCGGACGGCCTCCCTGGTCGATGAGGAAGAGCACGGCCGTTGCGGCCAGCAGCGTGAACATCACGTTCAGCGGCCACCAGCCGGCCCACAGGCCGCCCAAGGCGAGGAATGCAGGGGTGGCGGCAAGGCCGAAGAGGGCCAGGCGCTTCAAGGTGCGGCGATAGACGCCGCGCTGCAGCGTATCCGGCCGAGCCAGGTTGTACGCCAGGACAAAGCAGAAGATCGGCAGCGCCAGGCGACCCGCGTTGAACAGCAGCGGCACCGTGCCATTGAACAGGTACTTGTTGACGTGATCGCCGGTCATGAGCAGCAGCGCGAGCCACTTCAACGCTTCGACGGTTCCATCAGGAATCCGCAGGGCCTTCATCAGCGCCGGCCCCCGCGAATCGCGTAGGCGCGCAGCACCAGGAAGATGATGTAGAGCGCTGGCAGTGAGAGCACGAAGGCGATGGGCTTGCCGATCCACGCCGGCAGCGCCCACAGCAGAAGGCCCAAGGCGAAGATCGGGCCGAGGCCCAGCAGAAGCAAATCGAGCTGGTTCTTGGCCTGTCCTTCCGCCCACTTGCAATAGGCTTGAAGCAACCGGCCGACGCCCAGCGTGTACCGCATCATGAAGGCGTGGAATTTGTCCATGTTTAGCCGCTAAATCGGAAGAGCCGGCCTACTCGGCCGACCCCTCGCGTGAAGTGTTGAAAGACACCGTGCGGGGCACGTAGCCGGCCACCGACACGCTGCGAGCTGCTGCGGCCGCTGGGGCGGCCTGCTGGGGTGCTGGTGCCGGCCTGGCCGCCGGCGTCGCCCGCTGGGCCATCGTCGCGGGCTGGCTGGGCGTCGAGGGGGTGGCCCCTGCCTTCGTCACGTCGAGCGTGACGGAGCGAACGCTGTCACCGCCGTAGCGCTTGGTGAAGTCGGACATCGTGTCCGCAAGCGCGCCGGCATCGATGTCGGCGAGCACCACGCAGGCGCCTTCCGCCATCAGTCGTTCGGCCGTGGCG
>CALMCS010000174.1 GCA_937862875.1 uncultured Comamonadaceae bacterium | reverse complement strand
GTGGTTTTCAGTTCCGGCTTTGGCGAAATGGGTGAGGCGGGCAAGGCGCTTGAACACGATCTGGCGGACGCAGCTCGGCGTGCGGGTGTGCTTTTGTGTGGTCCCAATTGCCTAGGCTTCATCAATGCTTTTTCGAACGCGTACGCGACATTCAGTCAATATGCAGACGGTGACACGGGTAGTGGTCCCATTGCATTTGTGACGCAATCTGGCGCGTTTGGTACCGCCATCGCGGCGTTGGTGCGTCAACGTGGCTTGGGTCTCGGGTACTTCATCAACACAGGCAATGAAGCAGATCTGACTTTCTCGGAGCTGATGCTCGCCGTGGTGGAGGACCCAAGAATTCGTGTGGCAGCGGGGTACCTCGAGGGGGTTTCCGATGGAGAGGGATTGGTGCGCCTGGCGCGTCGCTGTCAGGAGTTGGGGAAGCCTCTGGTGCTGACCAAAGTGGGACGACTGGGTTCGGGTGCTCGAGCTGCTGCGTCACATACAGGCGCGCTGGCCGTGGAGGATCGAATTTTCGATGCAGTGATACGCCAGTATGGAGTGCTGCGAGCCCGCAACGAAGAACAGATGTTGGATATGTTGGAGGCTCTGGCTCAGCCTCGCAGGTGCGCGGGGCGTGGGTTGGGAGTCGCGACCCAATCAGGCGGAGCTGGTGTGATGATGGCCGATCGAGCGGAAGAGGTGGGGCTTGCCGTTCCTGCGCTGAACGCGGCGACGCAGCAGCGTTTGGCAAAGGTGATGCCAGCCTTTGGCTCTGCCAACAATCCGGTGGATGTGACGGGCCAGTTCGTTGCGCGGCCTGAGCTGCTTCTGGAGTCGGTGGTGGCGCTGCTCGATGACCCGCAGGTGGACATCGCCATCGTGTGGTTGCAGCTCATGACGGCGCATGTCGACAAGCTGATCGGTATCTTCCAGGAAATTCAGACGCGAACCACCAAGCCATTCTTTGTTTGTTGGGTTGCGGCACCTCAGGAGGCTTTGCGGCGTCTGCGTGAACTTGGAATTGTGGTCTACGGGGCGGGCGAGCGCGCTGTAGAGGCCGCTGCGGCCTTGGCAGAGTACTGCAGCCATCAAGCGGAAAAAATCGAGTCTTCCGATAAGGCGGTGCTTGCATTGCCTAGCCTTCCAAGCGCTGTTCATAGAGGTTTGGTGCCTTGCCTGGAGGCCACCGAGTGGCTGAAGGCCGCAGGGATACCCATGGCTCCGGTGATGCTGGCGCGCGATGCGGATGAAGCTGTTACGGCTTGGCAGCGCTTCTCGGCGCCAGTCGCTTTGAAGATTGAATCGCCGGATATTTCTCACAAAACCGAGGTGGGCGGCGTCGTGCTCAAGCTGTCGGATGAGCATTCCGTGCGCGAGGGCGTGGCTCAGTTGCTGCGCAACGTATCGAGGAATGCGCCTCAAGCGCGCGTTTCTGGCGTACTCATTCAACCCATGATCGACGGACATATTGAACTCGTTGTCGGTGTGCACCGTGACCCTGTTTTTGGCGCGATGGTGATGGTGGGGTTTGGCGGCGTTCTGGTCGAGGTGCTCAAAGACGTGGCGTTTCGCCATGCGCCATTCGGTGTCGATCAGGGCTTGGCGATGCTGAATGAACTTCGCCTGGGGGCCTTGCTGGATGGCGTTCGCGGTCAAAGTGCTGTGGATCGAAACGCAGTCGCGCGCTTGCTCAGTGATGTGTCGCGACTGGCTGCAGCGGTACCGCAACTGGCGGAATTGGATTTGAACCCGGTGCGCGTTGGTGCAGACGGCCCCATGGCTGTCGATTGCGTCATGGTGCTTGGCGAAGCGCTTGCTTGAGCGAGTGATCGCAATTGGTTTTGCAAATTTCCCGTAATGACAACAGAGGAGACAGAAAATGCTGAATCACGTCGTATCTACGCGGACTTTGGGCCGCCTACTGGGAATGGGGTTGCTGCTTGCGGCGAGCGTTTCCGGTGCCCAGGAGACCTATCCCAATCGCCCGATCACCATGATCGCGCCATTCAGTGCCGGTGGCGATGCCGATCTGGCCGCGCGAGCGTTTTCGGCCGCAGCCACCAAGGTACTGGGGCAATCAGTCGTGGTACTCAACAAGACCGGAGCCAGTGGCGTAATTGGGTCCGCACAAGTCGTTGCGTCGCGTCCAGATGGGTATACGTTGCTTCTGGCTCGGACCGGGTCACAAGCGATCATGCCTGCGATCATGCCGACCGCCACCAAGTACAAGTGGAATGACTACACCTTCATCGGCATGCTGGAGCTCAATCCTTATGGATGCGTGGTCAGTTCGAGCTCACCTTACAAAACTTTTGGTGACTTGACTGACGGCATCAAGAAACAGGGCAAGAGTCTGAATTTCGGAACGGCTGGCGTGCTGACCACAAACGATATGGGACCGCGTCAGCTGTTTCGATTGCTCAAGCTGACGGACCAGGTACCCACACAAGTGCCATACAAGGGAACGGGCGAAACCGTTACGTCGCTGCTTGCAGGACAAACGCAGTTCTCATGTGGCAGTCTGGGTTCCTTCCTTGGACACATCAAGGCCGGTACATTGCGCGCGCTCATGGTTACCTCGACAGAACGCGTCAGCGACCTGCCTCAAGTTCCCACAGCGCGGGAGTTGGGATATGCAGACATGGAGGCCATCGTTGGATGGAGTGCCGTATATGCCCCGGCCCATCTTCCAGAGAACGTCAAGGCGCGTCTCGTCGCTGCCATGGCCGTAATTGCCGAGGATCCTCAGTGGCGAACCATGACTGCACAGACCGGGTCTCTGCCGTTCATCAAGTCGCCGGAACAGACTCGGGACTTCGTGCAAAAGCAATATGAGCTGTACCGTTCACTGGGTGAGTCACTGAACATCATTGATTCCAACATCTAGTCCTGTGGCGGGTCCAGTCCGTCATCATCTTTTGCGACCGGCTGCGCGCTGTGCACGCACCGGTCCGCTGCTCCCCCGTTCCCTCAAACTCACATTCAGCGCATATT
>CALMCS010000173.1 GCA_937862875.1 uncultured Comamonadaceae bacterium | reverse complement strand
CAAACTCCCGGCTCTATTGAAGCCAGGAGTTAAGTGCTGCCTCTGCACAAAGGCGTCCGCCCTGCACTTGGTTACGATGGCGGCTGCGACACCTTCACCAACAACCCAAAGGAGGGCGGACAGAATGGGAATCCTCGACTCACAGAGCATCAAGATCACCTGCCCGAAGTGCCACCGCGAGCGCAGCGAGTCTGTTGGGAAGCTTCGCCTCAATCCAAAGCTCACCTGCCTGGGATGCGGCACCGTTCTGGATATCGATGCCCGCAGTCTCAATAGCGCCGCCAAAGAAATCGACAAGAGCATTGCGAACCTCAAGCGATCCCTCGGCCGCTTGCGTTAGCAAGTCCAGATCCGCGACAAGCTGCTCTACGCCAAGTAGGCGAATCTTTAGCTTCTCAGCCATGAACAGCCTCCTGACCGGATTGAGGCTGAGAGGCTGACTTCGCAAACGGCGGCGGCAACCCCTCCACATTTCGACGTGTCCATGCAGCAAGTACGCGGTCGGCGACCTTGTCGCTGAGAACGTCGGGCCACTTGTCGACGGCCTGGTAAGACACACCCAAAGCGGCCGCCACTTCTCTGGTGGAGCCACCCAACATTTCTATGGCCTCTGTTTTTCGGATCGTCATGCCGCAAGTTTAACCTTAGTTAAAACATGAAAGCAACCATAGTTAGTATTGATTCCGCCATGATTTCAACCATGGTTGATTACAAAGAACGCATAGAGAAGGCAATGAAAGCTGCCGGTGTAGACATCACAGAGCTTGCGAGGTCTGTTGGCGTCTCCTATCAGGCTGCGCGCAAAGTCCTTGAGGGCGAGAGCAAGGCTTTCACCGCCGAAAACAACGCCAAGGCCGCCGCACGCCTGAATGTGTCGTCGGACTGGCTTGCAACCGGCATGGGCGACATGGCTCGCAACGCCAACAGCATTGTTTTTTCAGAAGAAAACGAAGACTTGGTGCGCATCCCCCTGCTGGCCAACAGCGGCAGCATGGGCAAAGGCAATGACACGCTCGATGCAGACTATGTGGTGGGCGACCTGGCCCTATCCGCGCACTGGATCAACCAGCACATCAAGCCCGGCAATCTCCAGGAGCTGAAGTTCATTCACGCCCACGGCGAAAGCATGTCGCCCACCTTCAGCGACGGCGATGTGCTGCTGGTCGACGTAGGCTCGCGCGACCCCGCCAGCCATGAAGGCGTCTATGTGCTTGATGTACACGGCCAGACCTATATCAAGCGCGTTCGCATGCGCATGACCGGCAACTTGGAAGTCAGCTCCGACAACCCCAACATCAAGACCGTGGACGAGCTGAACGGTGACCATCAGGTTCGCGTGCTGGGCCGAGTTGTGTGGGCCTGGAACGGCCAGAAGCTTTAGCACAAGCCATCGCCGTAGCACCTGACCACATTCCTCCTTCTCTGCTCAGAAAGGCGTACCGCAATGAAAATCAAAGTCTCGTGCTTCGGTATCTCACTTGATGGCTACTCTGCTGGACCTGAACAGAGCCTAAGCAATCCGCTCGGCGTCGGAGGAACGAAACTCATGGATTGGTTCTTCCCCACCGAAGTCTTCCAAAAGATGCACGGCGGCTCGCCAAGCGGTGAAACAGGCATCGACAATGAGATGGCACAGCGCTCCTTCGAGAACATTGGTGCCTGGATTCTCGGCCGCAACATGTTTGGCCCAGTGCGCGGCCCCTGGCCCGACGAGAGCTGGCAAGGTTGGTGGGGCGACGAGCCTCCCTACCATGTGCCCGCATTTGTACTGACTCACCATGCTCGTCCCAGCCTGCATATGCAGGGCGGCACCGATTTTCACTTCGTCACGAACGGAAGAGCATCCGCACTGGATCAAGCGAAAGTGGCTGCTGCCGGACGCGATATCCGTATTGGCGGAGGCGTGGCCACCGTACGCCAGTTCTTGCAGGCTCGGCTGATCGATGAGATCTACCTTGCCGTCCGCCCTATCCTACTGGGCCACGGCGAGAACCTCTGGCAAGGCCTGGACATGCGCACTCTGGGTTATGAGGTCGCTGAAGTGATTCAGGGTGAGCGCGCCACGCACGTGATGGTGCGCAAACAGACGTAGTCATCCGCCATCTCGTACAAGCCCGCAGCAGCGGGCTTTTTCATTTGTACCGCATCGATTGAAGAAAACTTCACAGATAAACTTAACCATGGTTGACAGCAATAATTTAACCATGGTTAAATCCAGCCATCGCAGCAGTCACTGGACTGTCCAAGGGGCACAACCAAAGGCCGAAGCCACCAACGCCAACGCGAACTGGCTTCAGGGATACAGCAGATTGCAGATGCGATGGGCGCCATCGGTATCGACCGGGTCAGGCCCGGTCTTTCAAAAATCGCATGCCCATGTCGTTTGCTCCACCTACGCGGAGCGTCCCCGGGCTCCATCGCATCA
>CALMCS010000172.1 GCA_937862875.1 uncultured Comamonadaceae bacterium | reverse complement strand
GCATGAAAAAAAGCTAGCTGTCAGGCTTGACAAGGGAGATCACTGGTCAAATTTGCGAAATTGTGCATACATCCGCGATTTTCAAAAGCCGAAGATTGTTTATCCGAACATGACGAAGTATTTGCCGTTTTACCTTGATACGACAGAACACTTTTTCATCAACGACAAAGCATTCATCCTGACAACCGAGACCGAATCGTTGGCCTATTTGACGGCGGCGTTGAATTCAACGGTATTCCGTTGCTGCTTCATGGACAACTTCCCCAACCTGGGTGAGGACCGGCGAGAGCTGCGCAAAATCTTCATGGACAAAATCCCCATCAAGAAGCCCACTGCGCAGCAAGCTGCTTTGTTCGAGGCGCTGGTTCCCATGGTGCAAGCCACGAAGGCCGAATCACAGAAGTCAGACAACTCCGAATTGAAAAGCGTGGCGGTGTTTCTGGAGGAAGTGATTGATGCCTGCGTGATGGAAATCTATTTTTCAGACCACATGGCAGAGCATCGTCTTGGAATCATGGCCCACGTCACCCCACTGCTGCAAGACTTCGATGCCGCTGCGCCGCCAGCAAAACAGGTGGCGATAGCACAGCAGTTCTACGCCCAGGCCAACGACAGCAAGCACCCTATTCGCAACATCCTCATCCGCATCCCCGTGGACAGCCCGGATTTGCTGGCCGTGATTCAGCGTGAAGGCGCGGTATGAGCACACTTCGGATTCAACGCATTGAGGCCAAGGCGTTCAAAGCCTTCAAACACCTTGATTTCAAGCTGGATGGGCGCAACCTGTTGGCCTACGGTGCCAATGGCTCTGGCAAATCGTCGCTGTACTGGACGCTGTACACGTTCCTGCAAAGTGCCCAGAAAGAGCCGACGGATGTTGCCAAGTATTTTGATAAGGACCGGCCAGAGCATTTGTTGAATCTGAATGTCACCGATGCCGAGAGAGCCCTGGCGGCGATCACAGTGACTCTTCAAAATGAAGATGCGTCCAACTGCCCGGCGTTTACTGTGTCGCAAACCCAGCATGGAACACAAGCCAACCCCGATATCCGCAAAGGGTGCCTAGCAAGTGACTTTGTCACCTATCGAATACTTTTCAATTTCTATCACTTCAGAAATTCCCAGCCCATTGACCTTTGGCCCGTATTTGAGAGCGAAATACTGCCAGCTTGCAACACAGCAAGCGTGGCCGACATGTTGGGGCTGTGGACTTATCTCAAAGGAGCCGATCCGTATGGAGAGATACAACGCCTCAGTGAACGTGGTTTGGCTGTAAAGAAACGTTACGACGAATTTGATGTATTGCTCAAAAAATTCAAAACCGCTCTGTCCGAAGTGCTTGCCACCATAACCATAGAAGCACAACGGTTTTACGACCTACACTTTAAGCACGCTGATGTTTTGCCAATTCAGTTTGGCGTGGTCCTGCGAAACCCAGATTCCTTGTTTGATCGTGCCGCACATAGTTTTGATTGGCCAACAATAGGATTTGAAGTTAGGGTTGGCAGCGACACGCTTTCAAGGCCTCACACGCTATTGAATGAAGCCAAGTTGACGCAGCTCGCACTGTCAATTCGTTTTGGTGCCACCTTCGCCCGCCTTGATGTGTCACCCTTGAAGTTGTTGGTCTTGGATGATTTATTGATCAGCCTCGACATGGGCAACCGCATGAAAGTGGTTGAAATCATTCTCGGCCCCACTTTTGCAGGCTACCAAAAAATTATTCTGACCCACGATTCAGGATTCTTCGAAGAATTCAGAAGAAGTATTGGCGATGGCCACGCCGATTGGTCTTTTCAACGTTTCAGTAAGCCCAACGCTGAAACCGGAATCACGTTGAAAGAAGATAAGTCGGCGATTGAAAAAGCGGAGGACTATCTGAATGGGCAGAGTCTTGACGAAGCTGCAATCAACATTCGGAAAGCGGCTGAGGCCACGGTTGCGCGATTTCGCACCGGTACCGTTGTAGCCACGGAAGATTTCGTTGGACTCACCAAACAACTGAACTCTGCCAAAAGGAAACTGCTGGAAAAGATTCCCGCTCAACTGTATGAACAAGTGCTGAAAGACCTACCGCAGGCAATAAAGCAACATCTTGTTCCCAGAACCGATGTAGGGCTATCGGATGTGGCTGGAATTACGAGTGAGCAAAAAACAGAAATCGTGAGACTACGGTTGAAGCTGAATGATGTCGTGTCCAACACACACTGGCAGATGATGGAAAACGCCAAAGTTGTTGATCAAGTACTCGAAACGACGGCGCGAGTACTCAACCCTGGGTCACACGGTGGAGAGACCCCCCTGTATGAGTTGGAAGTTCGCCAGGCGCTAGAACTAATCCATAGGCTGGAGAGGTGCCTTTCGTAGCGCTGCAGGGAAAAATATCCAAGTAAAATCAGCCTGTGGCCCCCGTGGAATATGCGTAAGCAGCTATTAAAACCATAGTGAATGTAAGGTAACGCCGCCATGAAGAAAGCAACCAACGCCACCGAACCCGCTAACCACATTGCCGTGTTCCAGGAAACCACCATCCGCCGGGTCTGGCACAACGAGGAATGGTGGTTTGCACTCACTGATGTCATCGTGGTGCTCACTGATTCGGCAGACCCGCGGCAGTACATCAAAAAGATGCGCAGCCGTGATGCGGCGCTCGATGCCAACTGGGGTACAACTTGTACCCCCCTTGCGCTGCTGGCCCCGGACGG
This sequence comes from uncultured Comamonadaceae bacterium, assembly GCA_937862875.1. Lineage (GTDB taxonomy): Bacteria > Pseudomonadota > Gammaproteobacteria > Burkholderiales > Burkholderiaceae_C > Diaphorobacter_A. The sequence continues at coordinate 814 of CALMCS010000172.1, read as the reverse complement.
CAAGATGCGCGAAACCAACTGCGCCAACACCGAAGGCCTGTTCCGCATCATCCAGTCCATACCATCACCCAAGGCCGAGCCCTTCAAACGCTGGCTGGCGCAGGTGGGTTACGAACGGGTGAAGGAAATCGAAAACCCCGAACTGGCCAGCGCCCGCGCACGCGAGCTGTATCAGGCCAAGGGCTACCCGCAAGCGTGGATTGAGAAGCGGCTGCGCTCCATCTCTGTACGTGGGGAACTGACCGACGAATGGAAAGCGCGTGGCGTGGCCGAGGGCAAAGAGTATTCCATCCTGACCGCAGAAATCGCCCGCGCCACCTTTGGCATCACTCCAAGCGAACACAGCCAACTCAAAAAACTGGACCTGGTCAAAACCGGCAACAACCTGCGCGACCACATGACGGATCTGGAGCTGATATTTACCATGCTGGGCGAAGCCAGCACCACCGAGATTGCCCGCCGCAGCGATGCTGTGGGCTTTGATGAAAACCGTACTTCCGCCAAAGAAGGCGGAAAAATTGCCGGTAACGCCCGCAAAGCGCTGGAGGCCAAGACGGGTAAGAAGGTGGTGAGCAAGGCCAATTACCTGCCCGCGCCAACCACGTCCGATCTGTTGGCAGACATTGCGCCAGCCCCGCCCGCAAAGCCCAAAGCGCGTAAATAACAGCCAGCTTCATCGTCTGCATCGATGAGAGCGGCGACGAAGGCTTTGATTTCCTGCTGGGCGAAAAGGCCGCCGGGCCCGTTCACAGCCGCCAGCATCCCCCGGCCGCGTCGCGCATCTGACATGCCCGACCGGGTGCCCCACCCATCA
>CALMCS010000171.1 GCA_937862875.1 uncultured Comamonadaceae bacterium | reverse complement strand
TCGACAACGCGCAAATCCACCTGACCCAGGGCAGCGCCACGGTGGGCCGCCTCGACGACGAGGCGATGTTCTACCTGCGTTCGCGTGGCATCTCTGAGGAGCTGGCCCGGGGCATGTTGATCGACGCGTTCATGCGTGAGGTGATCGACCCGATCCGCCCGAAGTCGCTGCGCGACCACCTGAAGGCCGCCGTCACGGCGAAGCATCAGGAGGCCCCCCTCGACCACGACGAGCTTCGTCAAGCTGCGAAGGATCATGCGTCGTGAGCGGCATCCAGTCCTCCATGCGCGTGACAATCATGGTCTTCAAGCGCTTTCCTCCGGCTTCGAAGAGGGCGACCATCGACCACGTCTTTCCCTCATCGCCCTCCAGCGTAAAGCAAGCCACATCCGGAGTCATCATGGCCTCCTTTTGCTGCTTCGCCAGGACATCAATCACCTTCTGAATACTGCTTTCCTCGGGACTCCATTCCTTCAGCCATTTGCTTCGCCAACTGCCTTTTTCAAGATGGATACTGTGTAGGCCCCAGATCCCTCCGGGCATGTCGTTTTCCAATTCGGGGGTGAGGAATTGCATCATCACCGTAGCGCCCTGCTCCGGAAAAGACACGGGATAGGGCTTCTCTGCTCGACGGAAAATGGCATCCGCCTTGACCCCCATGGGTTCGAGTGGCTTCCATAGACTTTCCTGGCTCCCTGACTTTCCCAGAAGACCAATGATCATGTTGGTTGATTGCATACATCCTCCTCATTTCACCGATTGAAAACAGTCTCAACAAATTGCCTGCAACAAGGTTCTCAGGCTTTCACTCAGCGTGGGCTTTACGCACCGACGTAACCAATAGCGGGGACATGGCCCTGCCCGTACAACTGAGATATCCGGTCATTGCTAAATTTGACTGGGACAACTGAACGTCTGCAAAGGCCCGAGGCGGAACGGGTTTTGCACGCTGCTGGTCGTGACCTCGAAGATCACCTTCTTGTTGTTCACCAGGGCGGTCGCCGTGAAGGTTTCCGGCTTGCCTCCACCGGTGATGACCAGCTTGTCGAAAAATCGATGGAGTGCCCAGGCGCCTTCGGTCTTGAGTGCACTTTGGCCACCCCCTTTGTCCGCAATTTGCAGTGACACTTCCTGCCGCCCGCGCGGTCCCGGCCATACCAAGGTGTGGCTGGTCTGAGGTCCGTGCGCGTACCGCAGGATGGTTCCGTCCACATCGAGCGCCATGTTCACAATGGAGGCATCCATTTCGAGAACCCGAACGTCCAGCTTCAACCTCGGCAATGCATCACCGGTCGCAAAGAACACACTTTTGATGGTTCGGGCCTTTTGAAAACTTCCGTGGTTTCCATCGCTTGCCGAACGACGCCCCTCGCCGCTCTGCTTCCCGGACAGAACAAGCTGCGTATCCGCAAGGCCTGCCAGGTGTTTGTTGTAGAACTCGTCCATGAGTCCGCTGCTGCCAAACAGCCTGGCAAAGTCTTGCGGAGTGACATCCGAGCTGGATGCCTTGTTGAGCGGATAGCGGCCCTCCACCGCCTTGCGGCAAAAATCGCCCACGTTGGCGTTCAGGTTGGCATTCATCTGTGTGCGCAGCAGGTGACTGGTCTGTTGCCCGCTGGTACTGGCGATGTTGCCAAGCATTTGCCCCAGTGGCGCAGGCAATCGGGATGCTTCTGACTTCAAGCGGATTGCCGCATCGGACGAAGGCAGTGCACTCCCCGAGCGCATCGCGGATTCCGTCGCCATGAGCGTCGAATAGTATTCATCCAGTGTTTTCATGACGCCGTCGATGGGGAATCCACCTTGGGCCTTGCTGCCGGGCGGGCCCACCAGGCGACGGAGCGGTTCGAAGTAGTCGTCCACGATGCGCTCGTCCTTGGTCTCTCTGGAGCTGCGGGCCAGGTCGACCGGTCCTATGACGCGCTCGATGTCGTCACGCGTGTTCTTGATCTTGGTGGCCATCTTGTCCACGACGGTCTGCTGATCCCGATCGGGCTCGCGAAGCAAGGTCGTCTCGCGCACGACGCCACGCAGAAACAGGGGAAGCGGTGAATCCGCCGCCGAAAGCACGCTCAGGCGCTGGATCGACCCAGTGAGTGTTGGACTGGGAATGAGCTGAAAATCCTGCAGGTACTGAGCCCACACCTGCTGGTATTCACGCAGAAACAGGAGCCGCACTTCCCGCGCGAGCTTGCCGCGCATCACGTCTCCCAGCTGGGTTTTGACACTGTGCCCGGGAAGTCCCAGCACCCAGCCTTCGTCGTCACCCACCTCCATGACAACGGTGTTGATGGATTTATCAAACAGCGTCCAATAGCCCTGGTGCGTGAACAGTCCTGGTACGCCCCGATTCAGCGGTTGCGCACTCTTGCGCTGAAACACGTTGGCGGCCTGAGGCCCCGCGGCATCGATCATGTTGAACTCGGCCAGCTCGTTGTTCATCAAGCGGCTGCGAAGCCGCTGATAGGCGCGGTGAGCGGTCGACAACGTGGACAGCTTTTGCCGCACGTCGGCAACCAAGGCGGTGTCTTCCGGGTAGGAGGAGCGGACCAACTTGCCATGGCCGAACAGTGCATCGAGATGGGTGTCGATGCTCTTCAACGTCCCGGGGTCGGCATCCGGCAAGACGAAGCGTTTCATGTCCGCGGCCACCCATTGCTTGAGAAATTCGGCCGAATAGTGATCCGGTTGCTGCAGCATGAGATAGGCCTTCAGGGCCTCGTACAGGTATTCGATGTGATCGACCGGTGGACTGCGCAGCAAGCGCTCCAGCCGTTTGGCCACCAACGGCTGCAAGCCGTTTTCGAGCATCCGTTGATAGGCGGAAGTCGCCGCCGTCTCGACACGAGCGCCCTGATAGAGGCCGGCACGGTAATCGAGTGGTGGGGCATGCAGCGAAAACTCCGGCATGTCGCCCATGCCTCTGGCCTCGTCCAGCAGACCCAGCAGACCCAGCAGCGCAAGCACATCGCCTCGGTTGTGGTGGTAGGTCTCCAGGGCCTTCGACAGATGGGCCGTCTGTGCGTCGACCTGATCGAGGTACTGGTTGTTGTTGCGGTAGCTGACGAACCAGGCGGAAAGAGCGGCCGTCAACAACAGCAGGGACAGCCCGTAGCCGAGATAGGTGATGCGGCGCGAGTGTCGCTCCCACAGCACGTTTCGACCGGCCAGATGGGCCTCGCCAAAAATCACCTGCGACAGTAGGTTGGATAGAAAGTACCCCAGCCCGCCATTCGACTTGCTTGGCAACGCAGTG
>CALMCS010000170.1 GCA_937862875.1 uncultured Comamonadaceae bacterium | reverse complement strand
CTTGCGCGTACAGCTGAAAGAGATGTACTCGCAATAGGTCGTCAGAGGGCTTCAGGCGAATCGCAGCATGTAGTTCCGAGCTTTTGTCCGTAAGAGAATCTGACATGGGTTCCAAATTTCTGCAAAGTGAGAAGACAAAAGGGCCGTTCACGGATTCAGGGATTCACGGTTTGGTGGAGTGGGCAACTTACAAACCAATAGACATTGGCTCTGAGCCTCCCCTGAGGAACGCCAGAGCGCACAGAGCAGCCAAGCGCAGCGCTGCAACGACCAGGCAAGGCATCAGGTCTGATGCAGACGTCTCGTTCGAAGAGGAGGGACGTATGCCCCTCCTGAACATGCTGATCGGTTCAGAGTCAGGCGTTCGTCTTGACGTCCCACTCGGCAACGACCGCACCACCCATCGTGCCGGTATTGCTTTGTGATTTGCCTTCGACCTTGATCTTTTGGAAGTTGAAGCCGCAGTCAAACATGGGCTCGGTAGACTCAGCGCCCGACAGATTCAGTGACGAGATCAGCACATTCGTCATCTTGATGTTCAGAAACTCCTGTTGCGAGCCTCCGGCCTTGCAGGCAGAGATTTCGACGGAGCCCACGTGCTCGCCCGAGGCGCACTTTTTCATCAGTGTCGCGAAGCACTTGTCGAATCGACCACGAATGGTCAGGTCTTGCCACTGGGCCTTGCCAGAGCCGCCGCCGCCGCCGTATGCAAATGCACCAGCGTTGGCCACGCCGCCAGCAATGGATTCGACATGAACCCATCCCTTGTGCTTGGTGTCCTCGCTTTCGCCTTCAACGCCATCAATCTTGCAATAGATATCGACCACGCCGCCCACACGCTGTTCGGGGGAGACCGTAGCCACCGGATTGTTCAAACGACTGATTGCCATATATTTCCTTTAAGGAAGGGTTGTGATGGAGTGAAAAATCAACGCGGTCCACTTGGAAGTCACTGTGCCGTTGCTTGTTTTACGGACGGCAGCTTCGACACAAGACGCAAAGACACCGTCAGACCTTCGAGCTGGTAGTGAGGACGCAGGAAGAACTTGGCGGTGTAGTAGCCAGGGTTCTCTTCTATTTCTTCCACGACCACCTCGGCAGCTGCCAATGGTTTCATTGCCTTGACGGCTTCGGATGAGTTCGCTGGATCACCATCGACGTAGTTCATGATCCAGTTGTTCAGCCAAAGCTGTACATCGCCGCGCTCCTTGAAGGAGCCGATCTTGTCGCGCACGATGCACTTGAGATAGTGAGCAAAGCGGCAGCACGCAAAAAGGTAGGGCAGCCGTGCCGAAAGATTGGCGTTGGCCGTGGCGTCCGCGTCGTAGTACTCGGCGGGTTTTTGCAGGGATTGCGCGCCGATGAAGGCCGCCACGTCGCTGTTCTTGCGATAGATGAGCGGCATCAATCCGTTCTTGGCCAACTCGGCTTCTCGGCGGTCGCTGATCGCAATCTCGGTCGGGCACTTGATGTCTACCCCGCCGTCGTCGCTCGGGAAGACATGTACGGGCAGGTCTTCAACGACGCCGCCCGATTCCACGCCGCGAATCGATGTGCACCAACCATAGAGCTTGAACGAACGGTTGATGTTCGTGGCCATCGCATACGCAGAGTTGGACCAGCAGAACTTGTTGTGGTCCGCACCGGTCGTTTCTTCTTCGAAGTCGAAACCATCCACTGGATTTTCTCGAGTGCTGTAGGGAAGGCGCGAGAGAAAGCGCGGCATCGTCAGGCCAAGATAACGTGCATCGTCCGAGTCGCGCAGCGCGCGCCACTTGATGTATTCCGTATTGCCGAAGATCTTGGTCAGATCCCGCGGATTGGCCAGCTCTTGCCACGACTCCATTTGCATCAGACTGGAGTCGGCACCCGCAATGAAGGGGCAGTGCGCCGATGCCGAAATCTTTGACATCTCGGTGAGCAGCGCCACATCCTGCGGGTTGTGGTCGAAGTGATAGTCGCCCACCAGACATCCAAAAGGCTCGCCGCCAAATTGACCGTACTCGGCTTCATAGACTTTCTTGAAGATGGGACTCTGATCCCACAGAATTCCCTTATGGCGTTGCAGCGTGCGACCGAGTTCCTTTTTGTTGATGTTGAGGATTTGAATCTTCAGCATCTCGTCTGTTTCGGTGTTGTTCACCAGGTAGTGCAAGCCGCGCCATGTCCCTTCCAGGCGCTGAAAGTCTTCGTGGTGAATGATCTGGTTGACCTGCTCTGAAAGCTTGCGATCGATCTCGGCAATGATGCCTTCGACAGTACCGTAGGCATCTCCCAGGATGACGCTGGTATGGGTCAGGGCCTGCTCTGCAAGAGTGCGAACCGCAGAGACAACGGCCTCTTGTGCAGCTTCTGTCTTGGGTTTGAATTCTTTGTTCAGCAGCGAGGAAAAATCATCCCGCTCCAGCACGCCCAAAGTCTCGGGTAGTTGTCTTTTAGTGGTCGCCATTGATATTCAATCTCGAATAGGTTGATTGACTGGGGCGTGAATTACGGTTTATCGGATTCGTGCGTCGCTTCAACCAGATTGGGTGTGGAGGACAAGGCCTTCATGAGAGCGGGGTCTGCCAAAACTTTGGCAATCAGTTCCTCCGCTCCCGACTTCCCATCCATATACGAGAGCAAGTTCGCCAGCTGTGTACGTGCATCCAGCAATTTGCGCAGCGGATCGACTTTTTGTGCGACCGTATCGGGTGAAAAGTCATCCATACTTTCGAAGGAAATATCGATGGCAATATTTCCTTCATGGGTCAGTGTGTTGGGCAACTGGAATGCAACCCGGGGTTTGATGGCCTTCATTCGGCTGTCGAAGTTATCAACATCCACCTCGAGAAATTTTCGATCCGCAACGTCAGGGAGCGACTCAGCGGGTCTTCCTGAAAGATCTGCCATGACGCCCATCACGAATGGCAGTTGAATTTTTTTGTCTGAACCGTAGATTTCTACGTCGTACTCAATTTGTACGCGTGGCGCACGATTGCGGGCGATGAATTTTTGGCCGCTTTTGCCTTTGGCGCTGATTCGCTGGTTCACATTTTTACCTACGGCCATCAAGGACTCCTGTAAATACTATTGTCATTTGCCATTCACCAAGGGCTGAGCAAGCTTGGTTGCAAGTCGGGCAGGACCTGAAAAGATGGTCGTATATTAGTTTGAAGTGGATTTGGATTCTGTGTCTATTGCTCGTGAATTTAATCCTGATCAAAAATTTGGATGCGCGGAATATTTGTTGATATTGAGCGCTCGATAGAAGTA
>CALMCS010000169.1 GCA_937862875.1 uncultured Comamonadaceae bacterium | reverse complement strand
GCGGAATCACATGGTCGCCGGGCTTCACGCTGGTCACGCCTTCGCCCACTTCCACGACGATGCCCGCGCCTTCATGGCCGAGCACGACGGGGAACAGGCCTTCCGGGTCATCACCGCTCAGCGTGAACGCATCGGTGTGGCACACGCCGGTGTCGGTGATCTTGATGAGCACTTCGCCCTTCTTGGGGGGGGCCACATCGATCTCGACGATTTGCAGGGGTTCTCCGGCTTTGAAGGCTACAGCGGCGCGGGATTTCATGGGTGGTTCTCCGAAGAATAGGGTAGGTGGTTAGCTGACTCGCGGTCAGCGCAATGGGGCTACTTTAGGGCATTGCGCACGCGCGAGCGCTTTCAATGTCCTCATGTCAGCGTGATATGTCCGGATTTGAGCGTAACAAGTACAAGCGGACATTTATAGTCACGCCATGGAACATCGTCACGCAGGCGCGCATCGCGTCGATCTGGTTGTCTATCCCGGCTTCAAGGCCCTGGAGGCCATTGGGCCGATGTCGGTGTTCGATTACGCCAACGTGCACCTGCGCCAACGCGGCCAACCCGACGGCTATGAAGTGCGCGTGGTGGCCGAGGAACGCGGAATGGTGCGCTCGGACACCTTGATGTCGCTCGAGGCCACGCATTCGCTTGAGCAACTGGAGCAGGGCGCTCTGGGCTGCACGGTTGTGGTGGTGGGCTCGCGCAATATCGAAAAGGTGCTGGATGCCTCGGGAGATCTGGTGGGCTGGCTGGAGCGTGTGGGGCCCACCGTGCCTCGCTTGATCTCGCTGTGCTCGGGCAGTTTTTTCCTCGCTCAGGCCGGCCTGCTGCACGGCCGCAAAGCCGCAACGCATTGGAGCGTGGCCGCCATGTTGCAGCAGCGTTACCCAGAGGTCGATGTGGATGCCGATGCGATCTATGTGCGCGATGGCGCGCTGTGGACCTCGGCGGGCGTGACGGCGGGCATTGATCTGGCACTGGCTGTGGTCGAGGAAGACTTCGGCCACGCGCTCGCGCTCGAGGTGGCGCGTGACCTGGTGATGTACTTGAAGCGCCCCGGCGGCCAGTCGCAATTCAGCGTGCGGCTTGCCAGCCAATCCACTACGCACCGCAGCATTCAGAACATGCAGCAATGGATCTTGCAGCACCTGGACGAGCCGCTGTCGATGGAGCGGATGGCCGAGCAGGCGGCGATGAGCGATCGGCATTTTCGGCGCTTGTTTCTGCAGGAGTGCGGACAGACGCCGACGGCATTTGTGGAGTCTGCGCGGTTGGAGCGGGCCAAGCAGTTGCTCGAAGAAAATTTGGGGCTGCCGCTCAAGACGATTGCCGCACGGGCGGGGCTGGGGTCGGAGCAGGCGCTGCGGCATCTGTTTTCAAGGCAGTTGGGCATCACGCCGCAAACCTATCGCGAGCGCTTTGGAAGCCGGGGTCAGGCGAAGGAATGAATGAATGAGCGAGTGAGTGGTTGGGTGGGGGAATGAAAAAGCCCCGCGCACCATGTCTGGCGGCGGGGCTGTGCAGCAATGGATGCCAGGTTGGAATCAATCCTCTACGAAGGCCTCTTCACGCTTCTTGCTCACGGCAGGCAGCAGCACGACCACCAGCAGCATCACGGCGATGGCCAGCAGCACGGCAGAGATGGGACGCGTCACCAACACACCCCAGTCGCCGCGCGAGAGCAGCAGGGCGCGGCGCAGGTTCTCTTCCATCATCGGTCCAAGAATCAACCCGAGCAGCAGCGGCGCGGGTTCGCAACTGAGCTTGTGAAACACATAGCCGATCACGCCGAATGCCGCGACCATCCAGATTTCGAAGGTGTTGTTGTTCTCGGAGTAGACGCCGATGGCACAGAACAGCACGATCGCGGGGAACAACCACTTGTACGGGATCGACAGCAGCTTGATCCACAGGCCGATCATCGGCAGATTCAGCACGATCAGCATGGCGTTGCCGATCCACATCGAAGCGATCAGGCCCCAGAACAGTTCCGGATTGCTGGTCATCACCTGAGGACCAGGCTGGATGTTGTGGATGGTCATCGCACCCACCATCAGTGCCATCACGGCGTTGGGTGGAATGCCCAGCGTCAGCAGCGGAATGAACGAGGTTTGTGCACCTGCGTTGTTGGCCGATTCAGGACCTGCCACGCCGCGGATGTTGCCTTGACCGAACGGAACTTCACCGGGCTTGAGCTTGGTGCGTTTCTCGATCGTGTAGGCCGCAAATGCGGACAGCAGAGCGCCGCCACCCGGCAGGATACCCAGTGCAGAACCCAGCGCCGTGCCGCGCAGGACGGCGGGCAGCATGTGCTTGAAGTCTTCCTTGGTAGGCATCAGGCCTTCGACCTTGTCGGTGAAGACTTCGCGGTCTTCCGTTTTCACGGACAGGTTGGCAATGATTTCGCCGTAGCCGAACACGCCCATCGCAATCGCGACGAAGCTGATGCCGTCGGTGAGTTCCGGAATGTCGAAGCTGTAGCGGGCCACGCCCGAGTTCACGTCGGTGCCGACCAGGCCGAAAGCCAGACCCACCAGAATCATCGTGATCGCCTTGAGCAGCGAGCCCGAGGCCATCACCACCGCGCCGATCAGGCCCAGCACCATCAGCGAGAAATACTCGGCGGGGCCAAACTTGAAGGCGATCTCGGTGAGCGGTGGAGCGAACGCTGCAATGATCAGCGTACCCACACAGCCCGCGAAGAACGAGCCCAATCCGGCTGCGGCGAGCGCCGGTCCGGCGCGCCCCTTTCTTGCCATCTGATAGCCATCGATCACCGTCACCACGGACGATGATTCGCCCGGCAGGTTGACCAGAATCGCGGTAGTCGAGCCGCCGTATTGGGCACCGTAGTAGATGCCTGCCAGCATGATCAGCGCGGCCGTGGGCGGCAGCGCGTAGGTGGTGGGCAGCAGCATCGCAATGGTGGCCACCGGGCCCAGGCCCGGAAGCACCCCGATGAGCGTGCCCAGCAGGCAGCCCATGAAAGCGTAGAGCAGGTTTTGCGCCGTGAACGCAACACCGAAGCCCAGCGCCAAGTTATTGATCAAATCCATTTTTTGTTATTCCGTGCGTTGGCGGCTTAGCCCGCGATGAATGTGGGCCAGACCTGAAATTGCAGGTTCAGTGCCACGACAAATGCCAGATAGCTGCCAATGGCGAGCAGGGTCGCGAGGATCAGGACGGGCTTGAGTTGGAATTGGTCACCGGCCAGACTGGCGACCATGGTGAGCGCGTAGACCGCCACCACCAGGCCCATCGGGGGCAGGCCAATGCTCGGCAAGCCGCCCAGCAAGACGCCGAACAACAGGTTGGCGCCGATGATGAAAATCAGCGGACGCCACGCAATCGACCCGATGGGTTGCTGCTCTCCCTTGTCCGAGATCAGCGAGCGCACGGTGATGACCGAGCCGAGCAGCGCGATCAGAATGCCCACAATGAGCGGGAAATATCCCGGCCCCATGCGTGCTCCCGAGCCTACGTTGTAGGTCGTTGCACCCCAGGCAAACGCCACACCGAAGGCGCTGAATAGCATCCCGGCGGCGAAGTCTCTTTGACTTTGTACTTTCAAAACTTTGGTCTCCTTGGAGGCCCTCGTGGGCCGGTTGAAAGGGAACCAAAATCGTAGGGGTTGGCCGCTGCGCGCGGGGTGACTGCTTGATTGCAGAACGGTAATGTGGGGAACGCGCGAGCACGCGTTTCTACGGATGACAGCGAGGCGCCCGGAGCTCGCCGCGGCCGCGCAAACCTCAGCCCGTCTTGCGCGGATGGGTCGGTGCGCTGAGCGTCACGGCGAGCCCGGGGCGCGCGCTGGCCAGGTGCATGTCGCCGCCATGCAGGCGCAACATGGCGCGAACGCTCGCCAAACCCAGGCCGTGGCCCGGCTTGTCGGACTGCAGGCGCACGAAGCGCTCGCCCAGCTTGCCGATCTCGGCCTCGCTGAGGGCAGTGCCGTTGTCACTGACGATGATCTCGCTGAACGGCGCGGAGTGGGCCGTTCCAACATTACCGACCGCTGGTTGCAGGCGCGTCGTGATGGTGATGTGCGCGCCCCTGCCCGCGTATTTGATCGCGTTGTCGAGCACGTTCACGAGCGCGCCGGCCAGAATGGAGCGATCGCCCGACAGCGGCGCGTCATGTTCGCGCCGCCATTCGATGCGAATGCCTTCCTCGTCGGCGAGATCTTCGTACAGCTCGATCACCTCGGTCGCGATTTCGGCCCACGTTAGTGGCTCGAAAACACGGCGGTGCATTCCGGCCTCGGCCTGTGCAATGGTGAGCAGCTTGTCGAGCATGTGGCTGACGCTGTCGATGTCCTCGATGGCGCCCACCATGCTGGCTTTCAGCGTGGCCGGGGTTGCGGCGCGGTCGTCGAACGCGGCTTGCAGGCGCAGGCGGATGCGGGTGAGGGGCGTGCGCACGTTGTGG
>CALMCS010000168.1 GCA_937862875.1 uncultured Comamonadaceae bacterium | reverse complement strand
GGGGTTTGCGAAGTATGGCGTGTGCGGCGTGACAGCCGCGCACCACAAACACCTCTGTCGGATGACAAAGTAAGTGAAAAGTGACCCGTTGATTTCAAAAGGGTTTTTCAACAACTTTGTCATCGCTAAATTTCGGTGTGACAGAGTTAGTGAAAAATCCCGGGATCTGCGCCAAGATAACTGAAAAAACCGTGCAGCTCATAGACATGGCGTTTCCGGCTCCACAAGCTCCGCACGGAGTCAAACCGCATAGTTCTGGGAGTTCGTATGCGTGGCAGGCGTGGACTGACTCCCCAGGTCGCGACATGTGTCACTCCCGTTCCAGTGTTTCCTGTTCTGCAACGAACTCGGCCTCACGGATCGCCTGGCCCAATTCGGGCCAGCCTGCTGCACAAGTGAAATGGTGAATGCGCTCCAAAGTCCGTGCTGAGGCCCTGACCCGCATGTCCAATGGCACATCATCTGGCGACATTCCGTAAGGCTGCAGGGAAAAGCCTGCCCCCCTTGCTACGGCTGCGATCGTCGAAGCTATTCGGAAACCACCCTCGTCAACGTCACCCCAGTGATAGATCGGAGTGGTCAGTGGCAAGCTCTCCAGGAGACGTCCGTACATTGCCCGCCAAGCTGGCGAGGGCATGCCCGCTGTGTAGATCAGAAGCACGTTGTCGTCTTGTCGGCGTTTGGCCTCGCTGTGAAACGTGGTCTTGTTCTCGATGGTGATGACCTCAGAGACCGAGCTGATCACCCCCAGAATGGTTGCTGCCGGTAGTCCCATGTAGGGCGCGTCAATCAAGCCGGCCGAGCGACTCCGCGCGATCTGCACGTGTCCGGCCACCAGCACGGGATGCTCTTCCCGGAACAGGCCCAACTCCTGCCAAACCTGGGCCGCAGCCCTTGGGCTGCCCTCAACGCTGCCACTCAGCAGGATGTCGAGTTGAGGTGTCAGTGCCTCGATCCGCTTGCTGTCCAGAAACAGTCGCGCGCTGAATTCACGCACCGGTGCGGCAATCGCCTCCTGGCTGCGCGCTGCGCAGGCCCTGATGATCTTGGCTGCATCGATCCAGGCGTCCGGATCCTGCGGTCCGAGACCGCGCACCTTGGCCATGCTGCTCCAGCGCCCAATCACTTCCAGGATCACAGGGAACTCCGCTTTCAGCGATTCCAGCTGCCCAATGGTCTGGTTGAGTTGGTCGGCATAGGTGCTGCGGCCCAGAAACCTGGCCAACGCCTGAACGTCCACCAGATCAATGCGCTCAAACAGACCTTCATTCGGGTTCAGCTTGTCACGCTGCAAAGTGACAGCACCAGCGTCGCGCGCGGCCAGAAACGTCTCATCGCATTCCTGTTTGTGTTGCCAACTCCGCAGTTCGCTGTACGGCTTCAAGTGCGCGGCCGTCAGCGCCGGTGCGCGCGCACGAGCACCCGCGGCGTGCTTGTTGCCCGCATCCAGCAGCTTGGCCAGCAGATCCCTTGCGATGGCGCCCGCGCTCATGGTGTAGCGGCAGCGGGTCGCGCGATGGGCTCCTGGCGGACGGCCAACAGCTCAGCTTCCAGAAGCTCAGGGTGGTACTCCCACATGTCCTCGCGGAACTGCTCCCGCATGGCTTCGCTGACCTTGTGCTCTTCCACCTGGATCACGTGGCGAGTCTCATCCTTCATGATCTCGAAGTACCGGTGCAGGAAGGCCGTCAGCGTCGGCAGGTTCTCGCCCGGGCTGGCCAGCAGCACCTGCAGCCCGAGTTTTTCGAGGTAGCGCATGGTGGCCACAATATTGGACGGATCCATTTTGTCGAAGGCTTCATCCAAGAGCATTAGCCGCAAACCGTCCTGGTTGTTTTCATCCATCCGGTAGGCCGACGACAGCGCCGCGCCGGCAATCACATAGAGTGGCGCCCGATGCTCTCCACCGGAACCCGGACCGACGCGTTTGCTTAGGTGCCCAACGCGCTTGCTGGTGCCCGTCTGAGCATCTTCAGTGTCAATCCGAATATCGAACTCGTAGAACTCACGGTAGTCGTCCAGAGGGCTCTTGACAGCGCCGTTGCCGGTGGTCATCTTGTCGCGCAGAAGGTCGTTGAACAGTTCGGGGATGCTGCCGGGATCTCCAAACAGGTTGCCGTCCACACCAAAGTCGGCCACGTTGTTGACGAATTTCAGGAGCGGCTCAAGGTCCGGCCGCATCCGGTAAATGAACTGGTAGCGTTCTCCGTTGGTGAAAGCTGGGGTTGAGCGCAAGGCCTTGTTCAGTCGCTCGAACGTCTCGCGCATGAAGCGTAGATTTGAGCTCAGGGCAACGGCTACGTCCTGGCGGAATGTGAGCTGGGCGGTCTCATAGGCTTTTTCCGCTTCGGCCTCGTACTCGGCCAGCTCTGTGGCCTCCAGGCGCTGAATGGAATGATCCATCCAAGCTTTGGTTTTGCGCCAGTCGGCGCTGATTTCATCGGACACAGCTTCGCGGTACTCGGTCAGATAGGCCCCAAGGCTCTTTTGTGCTGCGCTGATGTGGCGGTTCATTGCAGCGGCGCACAAGTCGGCCTGCCTGCGGCTGTGAGAGGCCATGTCAACGTAGTTGTCTGCAAACCGCTCCAGCAGCTTGTCCCATTGATCGGAGTAGTAGTCGGGGACGAGATCCGTATCGGCGCGGCGCAGCTCCAGATTGGCGGCGGAGGCCTGCAGGGCCTGCGTGCTGGCAGCACAGCGCTCGCTCAGGGCTTTTTCGGCTTGTTCTGCCAGCTTGGCGGCGGTATGGGCGTCGAGTCGTTTCTGATCGGCGTCAGGGCGGTCCTTTTGACGCTTGCTCAGCTCGTTGGTCAAATCCAGGTACTCCGCGCTGGCCGATGCGATCAGCCGCTGGGAAATCACCTGCATATCGTTGTGCGCCTCGCGCAACATCTCGAAGCTTCTCTCGATGAGTCGGGCTGTCTGCTGCGACGCCATGCCCTGCATGGATGCTCTCAGTGAGAACAGATCGGCAACCAGACCTGTCTGCTGACGGTGAATCTGCTGCAGCCTTAGAAGCTCCTTCATGAGGCCTGGGAGAGCGGAGGTATCTGCCCCGCCAATCCTAAAGCCGCCATGCGGTACAAGGCGAAGGCGCTCAAAATCGCCGGGACCAGTCAGCATGCCGTCCACGGTAAGAGTGCGTTCACCGCGCAAGGCATCCTTGCCGGAATCGGCGCGCTTGAGGGCACCGAGCTTGCTGCGAAGGTAGCCGACTGCGTGCTGGTTCTTGCCTTCAATGAGGGCTGCAACCATATCGTCCTGAACTGCGGTGTTTGTGCGCAAGCGGGATGCACGAACGATCTTGACGCCGTAGATGGCTCGGCGGCCTTGCAGTCCTCGGTAGATCTGGAACGCCTGCTCTTCCTCGCCCTCTGGAAGCAAGAGCGCTTCGACGTTGCTTGCCAGATACGCCTCAATGGCTGGTTGCCATTCCGGATCGGTCACGCGGACGAGATCGCAAACCGGCTGGGGATTCAAGCCGTTGTCACGCAGTTCATTGATCAGGTACTGCGTCTGGTCGCTGATCCTGGCGTGCCCACCACGCAAGCGCTCAACTGCATCGGCAGCCAGCTTGACTTCATCTGCTGTGGCATCAGCCGCCGCTTTGGCTTCCTGATGCTGATGACCCAGGGCCTTTTCGGCTTTGGTTGCCACGGCGCCGAGATCCCGCAAAACGCGCTGCAGAAACTCGAAATCGCCTTCTTGACCGTCACGCTTGGCGGCTGCCTCAAGGCGCTGTGCGCAAGCTTGCAGTTCCAGGGTCCAGTCCTTTGCCAGTTCGTTTTTTCCGGCGTTGTTCACCAGGCGCAATAGCGTTGCGAGTTCACCTGTATAGCCATTGCTGCGCCCGTTCAGGCGGCTTTGTGCCGCCTCCCGGTCCTGGGCGTCCTGAACACTGTTACGGTGGTCGCTGTGAGCTTCCTGGAGCCGCTGGAGATGGGCGATCCTCTCGTCCAGATCCGAGAGATCCTGAGCGGCCTTTTCGCTGTCCTTGATCGTTTGGGAGGCCTTGTCGACGGCCGCCTGCTGTTCTGCACACAATGCCTCGTTGTCAGCGTTGACCCGTTCGTGGTCGGCCGACGCGCTCAGGGCTCCCCAGGTCGCGGAGCGCCGGGCTTCGACAAGGGCGCCAGCGAAGCTCGCGGCAACCTCTTTGCTCGCGGCTATCTTTTTCTGAACCCATTCGATCTTGCCTTTGATCGCCTTGAAGGAGTCAACGATGGCGCGGAATTTCTGTATGTTGGTCGGGCGGTCCTCCA
>CALMCS010000167.1 GCA_937862875.1 uncultured Comamonadaceae bacterium | reverse complement strand
GGCGCGAATCTTCGCCACCAACTGCAGGCCGTCCATCACCGGCAGACCCAGGTCAAGCATGACCACGTCGTATTGCCCCGCGCGCAGATGCACCGGGGCCTGCACGCCATCGGTGCAGTGATCGATGGCCATGCCGCGGCGGGTCAGCACGCGCGAGAGCGCGGCGCTCAAATCCAGATCGTCTTCTACCAACAGGACTTTCATCGCGGCTCCAATGCTGCAGCGCAGCAATGCGGCCGCAACGGCGCAATCCACGATGAACGGTATTTATTTCTCATTTTGAAAGCAACTTGAAAGCAAAGCGCAAGCTAGTCGAAAGGCTGCCAATGATCGCCTGAATCGGGCTCCCTATAGTCAGGCCCATCCATCAACATTGAATAACACTAGGGATTAAGAGATGACCTTGAAACTCACTGCGCGCACCGCGATGTTCGGCATGGCATTGCTTGCTTCGTCTGCCGCGTTTGCTCAGGACAACTGCCCCAACCGTGGCGATCTGGACGCTCAGTTCTGCGATGCCAACAAGGACCTGGTGGCCGACACCCCTACCGATCCCAAGAAACTGAAGGACCCGAGCACGCTGGTGTTTGCTTTCACTCCGGTGGAAGACCCCTCCATCTACGAAAAGCTGTTCCGCCCCTTCATGGGCCACCTGTCGCAGTGCGTGGGCAAGAAGGTCGTGTTCTTCCCGGTGCAATCGAATGCCGCGCAGATCGAAGCCATGCGCTCCGGTCGCCTGCACATCGCCGCCTTCTCGCCAGGCCCGGTGAACTTCGCGGTCAACCTCGCCGGTGCGGTGCCGTTTGCCATTCGCGGCAACGACCACGGCCCCGTCGGCATGAACCTGAAGATGATCGTGCAGACCGGCAGCTCGTTCCAGAAGCTGGACGACCTGAAGGGCAAGCGCATCGCGCACACCTCGCCTTCGTCGAACTCCGGCAACCTGGCTCCGCGCGCGCTGTTCCCCAAGCTCGGCCTCACGCCTGACAAGGACTACAAGGTCGTCTACTCCGGCAAGCACGACCAATCCATTCTGGGCGTGAAGACCGGCGACTACGAGGCAGCACCTGTCGCCAGCGACGTGCTCGAGCACATGACCGCGCGCGGCGTGGTCGGCAAGGACGATTTCCGCGTGCTCTACACCAGCGAAATGTTCCCGACCGATGCCTACGCCTACGCCTACAACCTGACGCCCGCGCTGCAGGACAAGATCAAGGCCTGCTTCTTCGACTACAAGGTTCCGGCTGAAATGGCCAAGGGCCTGGGTGGCGATCGCTTCCTGCCGATCACCTACAAGAAGGATTGGGAACTGGTGCGTACCGTCGCCCAGTCCTCCGGCGAATCCTTCACGCGCGAAGCCTTCGACAAGGCTGCGCAAAAGAAGTAAGGCCTTTGCGTCGCTTCACGCGGGTCGACACTTTTGCGGTGTCGACCCGCGTTGTCTTTTGTTGAATTGAAAGCATTCCTCCGATGAGTCCACAAGCCGCCTCCAGCGCCATCGAAATCAATGACCTCGTGAAGGAATATCGCGCAGGCCAGCCGATCCTCAAATCCATCAGCCTGAAGCTGCCGGCCTCGGGCCTGACCTGCGTGATCGGCCCCTCCGGCACGGGCAAGTCGACCCTGCTGCGCTGCATCAACCGACTGGTCGATCCCACCGCCGGCCAGATCTGGGTGAACATCGAAGGCCAGCGCGTCGACATGGCCACGCTGAGTGGCCGCGAGTTGCGCCGCGCGCGCCGCCACATCGGCATGGTGTTCCAGGAATACAACCTGGTCGATCGCCTGAGCGTGATGGAAAACGTGCTCACCGGACGCCTCGGTTACCTCTCCGCGTGGCGCGCCTGGCGCCGCAAATTCGATCCGCAGGACGTCCTCTCCGCACAGCAGATTCTGGGCGAAGTGGGCCTTGCCGAATTCGCCGCGCGCCGCGCCGACGCCCTGAGCGGCGGCCAGCGCCAGCGCGTCGGCATTGCGCGCGCGCTGATGCAGCGCCCCGCCGTGCTGCTGGCCGACGAGCCCACCTCATCGCTCGACCCCAAGACCTCCATCGAAATCATTCAGCTGCTGCGCGACCAGGGCATTCAGCGCCAGATTCCGGTGATGGTGAACATCCACGACGTGGAACTGGCGCGCAGCTATGCGGACCGCATCATCGGCATGACCGGCGGCCACGTGGTCTATGACGGTGCGCCCGAAGGGCTGAACGAAGACCACCTCACGCAGATTTACGGAGGCAAGGCATGGCTGGAATGATCGACACCAGCGCCGCGCCGCGCGCCCCGTTCCGCATGGGCTGGCAGCAGAAGGCGGCGCTGCTCGCGCTGCTGGCGTATTGCATCTGGGCGCTGTCCACGATGGGCGTGAACAGCGATCGTCTGGCCAATGGCTGGAACGCCGCGTCCAAGTTCGTCGGCATGATGTTCCCGCCGCAGATGAACAAGATGGACGAGCTCTGGCAAGGTCTCAAGGAGACCATGCAGATCGCCGTGCTGGCCACCACGGTGGGCATCTTGCTGAGCCTGCCGGTCGGCCTCATGTCGGCCTCGAACATGTCGCCCGCCCCGCTGCGCGCATTCGGTCGCGCCTTGATTGCGGTGTGCCGCGCGCTGCATCCGGTGATCAGCGCGATTCTGTTCGTGAAGGCCGTGGGCTTTGGCCCGCTGGCCGGCATCCTGGCTCTGGTGGTCGCCACCGTGGGCTTTGTGGGCAAGCTGTTTGCCGACGCGATCGAGGAGATTTCTCCCAAGCCGATCGAGGCGATTCGCGCCACCGGCGCATCGTTCATGAACGTCGTGCTGTTCGGCGTGCTGCCGCAGGTGATCAGCCGCTTCGTGGGCTTTTCGACCTACCAGCTCGACTCCAATCTGCGCAACTCCACCATGGTCGGCATCGTCGGTGCCGGCGGCATTGGCGGCGTGCTGTTTGCCGCCTTCCTGCGCTATGAATACAACTTCGTCTGCACCATTCTGGCAGCGGTGATCATCATCATCGTGATCGGCGAAATCGTCGTCAACGCGGTACGAAAGGCTTTGAATGTCTGATTTGCCAATGACTTCCGGACCCGGAGCGTTTGCGAAGTGGGAACGCTACACCTTCGGCCAGCGCATGCTGCGCTATGCGCTGTGGTTCTTCTGCATCTGGGCCATCGTGCAATCGGTGCGCTACATCGAGGTCATCCCCGAGTTCCTGTACGACGCGCCCGAGCAGATGGGCGACATGCTGGGCCGCATGTGGCCCATCGACTGGGCCTACTTTCAGCCCGATGTGTTCCAGGGCCTGATGGAAACGCTGCACATGGCCACGCTCGGCACCGTGCTCTCGCTGTTTCTGGCGATGCCGCTCGGCGTCATGGTGGCGACCAACATCACCAAGAGCAAGACGCTGAACTTCATCGCCCGCGTGCTGCTGGTGGCGAGCCGTTCGGTGAACTCGCTGGTCTGGGCGATGCTGTTCGTCGCAATCTTTGGCCCCGGCCCGCTCGCCGGCATGTTTGCGATCGCGCTGCGCTCGGTCGGTTTCGTCGGCAAGCTGATCGGCGAGGCGCTGGAGCAGACCCCCAAGGGTTCGATCGAAGCGCTGCAGGCCGCGGGCGCGAGCCCCTTTGCACAGCTCTGGTACGGCTACTGGCCGCAGATCAAGCCGGCGTTCTGGTCGGTGGCCCTGCTGCGCTGGGACATCAACGTGCGCGAATCCGGCGTGCTCGGACTGGTGGGTGCGGGCGGTATCGGCGTGGTGCTCAACACCTGCATCGACCTGTTCCAGTGGGACCGCGTCGCGCTGGTGCTGGTGACGGTGCTGGCGGTGGTGGCGATTGCCGAAATCGTGGTGCTGCAGATTCGCAAACGCGTGCTGTAAACGCAACACCCTGCGAGGGCACGCTATGGATCAAGGTATTTGATAGAGGGACTTCACATAGACTTCACGAAGCTCACCGTGGCTTCACCTCATGCGACAAGACTCGGTGCACAGCTAATAACGCCCCGGGAGAACGTTCATGTTGCGGTATGCCAATCAGAAACTGGCCGCTGCCAGCGAAGTGCTGGTGAAGTTCCTGGCTCTGCTCTGGAGCCCCCTGCGCGCATTGCTGCGCGCACTGGTGGGTTCCTGGCAACCACCCGGCTGGCTGCGTTGGTCTCTGTGCCGATTGGCGAGCGGTTTGCGCTGGCTGCAGCAACGCCTGATGTGGCTGGTGGTGTTGCTGGCGATCTTGGTGGCGTGCTGGTTCGCCAGCCCCGCCGTACTGAAATGGTGGAACGGGCTGACCCCGGAAAAGGTCGAGCCCACCAAGGTCACCGCCACCGTCACCCCGCCGGCGCGCACCCGCATTGAAGACAGCGCCGGCCCCGAGCCGGTGCGCGTGGTCTTCTCGGCGGACGCCGCGCCCCTGAACCTGAGCCCCGAAGTCGATGCCGTGGGCGTGAGCCTCGAGCCCGCCCTGCCCGGCAAATGGCGCTGGAACGATGCCAAGACTCTGCGCTTCGTTCCCAAGGACGACTGGCCCGTGGGTCAAACCTACGCCATCAAGCTGGCCGAGAACGCCCTCGCTCCGCACGTGGTGCTGAACACCAGCAAGAAACTCGACTTCAGCTCGCCCGCCTTTGCCTTCACGGTCAAGGGCGCGGAGTTCTACCAGGACCCGACGCAGGCCAATGTGCGCCGCGCGCTGTTCACCATCCAGTTCACCCAGCCCGTGAATGCGGTCGAGTTTGAAAAGCGCATCGCGCTGAGCTACGACAAACCCTGCGAGACCAGCTTTCTGAACAAGGACAACTGCGCCAAGCTCACACACAGCGTGAGCTACGACAAATGGCAGCTCACGGCCACCATCCAGTCCGAACCCCTGCCGATCCCCGAGAAGACCCGCGTCGTCGCGCTGCAGATCGCCAAGGGCGTGAGCGCCAAGCGCGGCGGACCGGCCACTCCGGCCGACGATGTGCGCAACGTGAGCATTCCCAGCCTCTACAGCCTGGCGATCAACGACGTGAGCACCATCATCGTCGACGGCGACAACGGCGAGCCCGGTCACGTGCTCAACATCGGCACCTCCATGCCGGTGAACGAGCGCGAAGTCGCGCGCGTGCTGCAGGTCTGGCAATTGCCCGCCAAGGGCAAGAACGCGGAAGGCACCGAGGTTGATCGTCTGGATTGGACCAAGGCCGATCTCAAAACACTGGACGAGGCGGTCAGCAAGGGCGCGCGCAAGCTGACGCCCGATGGCATTCCCGGAGAACAGGACGCGGGCTCGGTCGCCAGCTTCAAGCTGCCGCAGGCCGAGGGTGGACGCTACCTGCTGGTGCGCATCGCCAAGGGTTTGAAGACGCCCGGCGGTTATCAGCTGGGCGAAGCGCGCCAGCACGTGCTCAAGATCAGCCCGTTCGCGCCGCAGCTCGGCATCGTGAGCCAGGGCTCGCTGCTGGCACTGTCCGGCGAGAAAAAGCTGCCGATTCTGGTGCGCGATCTTCCCGGCGTGCGCGTAGAGTTGCACCGCCTGCTGCCCAAGCAGTTGCAGCATCTGATCACCCAATCGAGCGGCGATTTCACCAGCCCGCGCATGGACTACGGGCTGCTGTTCGACGACATTTCCGATCGCTTCGAAAAGAAGATTCCGCTCACGCTCCAGCCCGGCAAGGCGCATTACGAAACCGTGGATTTCGGGCCTTATCTGAAGAAGGAGGCCACCGACCGACGCGGCGTTTTCATACTCAAGGTGCAGGGCTACGATCCGAAAGCCAAGGTCCGGTCCGCCAATGACGAGAACAACGCCGATGCGGGTGCTGCGGCCGGCGCCGAGGACAGCGAATCGAATGGCGACGCAGCCGACGAACCCGATACAGCCGAGGCTTCCGACAATCCAGAGAGCCGCAACGCCGGCAACTACCAGGCGCAGCGTCTGGTGCTGGTCACCGACTTCGGCCTGGTGATGAAGAAATCCATCGCCGGTACGCGCGATGTGTTCGTGCAGAGCATCAGCACCGGCCTGCCCGTGGCCAACGCACAGGTAGAGATCTGGGGCCGCAACGGCACGGCGGTGCTGACGCAAACCACGGACGCGACCGGCCACGCCACCCTGCCCACCTTCGCCGGTTTCGAGCGCGAAAAAATTCCGGTGGTGCTGGTCGTGCGCAAGGACGGCGACATGAGCTTTCTGCCGCTCAACCGCACCGACCGCACGCTCGATGTGTCGCGCTTCGATATCGGCGGCGTGTACGCGCAGGGCGTGCCCAATCAAATGCAGGGCTTCGTGTTCAGCGACCGCGGCATGTACCGTCCGGGCGACACGATGAACCTCGGCATCATCGTCAAGGCCGGCAACTGGGCCACCTCGCTGCGCGATCTGCCGGTGGAAGTGGAAATCACCGACGCGCGCGGCCTGAGCGTCAAGCGCGAGAAGCTCAAGCTCGGCGCGGGCGGCGCGGCCGAGATCAGCCACACCACGCAGGACAGCTCGCCCACCGGCAACTACACCGTCAACCTGTATCTGCCGCGCCGCACCAATGCGGGCTCGCCGGAGGCCAATGGTCTGCTGATCGGCAGCACCACGGTGAAGGTGCAGGAGTTCCTGCCCGATCGCACCAAGGTGCGCCTCACGCTCAGCAGCCAGACCAGCGAAGGCTGGGTGCGCCCGCAGGACATGAAGGCGAATGTCGACGTGCAGAACCTGTTCGGCACGCCCGCGCAGCATCGCAAGGTGGAAGGCACGCTGACGCTCACGCCCGCCTTCCCGGCCTTCCGTGCGTTTGCCGATTACCGCTTCCACGACCCGCAGGCCGAGGGCGTGCGCCAGGTCGATGATCTGGGCTCGGTGGAGACCAGCGAACAGGGTCTTGCGGAGTTCGATCTGCGGCTCGCACGCTTCGATGCGGCGACCTACCAGGTCCACGTGCTGGCCAAGGCCTTCGAGCCCGAAGGCGGACGCAGCGTCTCGGCCGAGGCGCAGACACTGGTGAGCGACCTGAGCTATCTGATCGGCACCAAGGTGGATGGCGACACGCGCTACGTCGCGAAGAACGCCACGCGCAACGCCAGCATCATCGCGATCAATCCGTCGGTGAAGAAAATCGCCGTCGCCAACCTGAAGCTGCAACGCATCGAACGCAAGGTGGTCTCGGTGCTGGTCAAGCAAGACGGCGGCGTGTATCGCTACGAATCGCGCAACAAGGAAATTCCGCTCGACTCCAAACCCTTTGCGATTGCCGCCGAAGGCAACACGCTCGCGCTCGACACCGGCACGCCCGGCGATTTCGCGTACGTGGTGCAGGACGAGAACGGCAAGACGCTGAACCGCATCGACTACAGCGTGGCGGGCAATGCCAACGTCACGCGTTCGCTCGATCGCAACGCGGAGCTGCAGCTCACCCTCGACAAAAAGGACTACGAGCCCGGCCAGGAGATCTCGATCAGCATCCGCGCGCCGTATGTGGGCGCGGGCCTGATCACCATCGAGCGCGACAAGGTCTACGCACACAGCTGGTTCAAGACCGACAAGACCGCGTCGGTGCAGAAGATCACGGTGCCCAAGGACTTTGAAGGCACGGGCTACATCACGGTGCATTTCGTGCGCGATCCGTCGTCGGACGAGGTCTACATGAGTCCGCTGTCGTACGGTGTGGCGCCGTTTGCCACCACGCTGTCCAAACGCACCGCCAACATCACGCTCACCAGCAGCGAACTCATCAAGCCCGGCCAGACCGTGAAGATGACGCTCACCAGCGACCAGCCCACGCGCGCCGTGGTGTTTGCGGTGGACGAAGGCATCCTGCAGGTGGCGCGCTACAAGACGCCCGCGCCGCTCAAGTTCTTCTTCCAGAAACGCGCGCTGGAAGTGGACACCCTGCAGACGCTGGACATGATCCTGCCCGAGTTCAAGAAGCTCATGCTCGCCGCCGCGCCCGGCGGTGACGGCGAAGACGAACTCGGCAAGCACCTGAACCCGTTCAAGCGCAAACGCGACAAGCCCGTGACGTATTGGTCGGGCTTCGTCGACGTGAATGGCAGCAAGGAGTTAACGTACACCGTGCCCGAGAGCTTCAACGGCAGCCTGCGCGTGATGGCCGTGGCCGTCAATGATCAGGCCACCGCCGCCGCCAGCACCACGACCACGGTGCGCGGCGACATGGTGATCCTGCCGAACGCACCCCTCGCGATGGCACCCGGCGATACGGTGGAAGTGGGCGTGGGCCTGGCCAACAACATCGAGGGCTCGGGCAAGGACGCGCCGATCGCTCTCACCTTGAACGCCTCGGGCGGTCTCGAAGTGGTGGGCGACGCGACGCAGACGCTCAAGATCAACGAGCGCGGCGAAGCATCCACCCAATTCAAGCTGCGCGCCAAGGAAGGGGCGAATGCGGTGCTCGGCTCGTCGCCGCTGACGTTCAGCGCAACGCACAAGACCTTCAGCGCGCAACTCAAGGAAGAGGTCAGCGTGCGTCCCGCGTCGCCGTATGTCTCGCTGGTGCAGGCCGGCAGCTTCCAGCGCTCGGGCGAGATCAAGAGCCAAAGCGATTTCTATCCAAACTACCGCCGCAGCGATCTGGCGATCTCGGCCGCGCCCTGGTCGTTTGCCAGTGGCCTGATGCAGTATCTCGAGGCCTATCCCTACGGTTGCACCGAGCAGATCACCAGCCAGACCTATCCGGCGGTGCTGCTCTCCACGCGCCCCGAGCTGGTCAAGGAAATGTCGCGCGGCAGAACGGTGGAGCAAGGTCCGCTGCCCGATGCGAACAAGGTGCTCGAGCGCTACATCGTGCAACTGCGCGCACGCCAGACCGGCGAAGGCGGCTTCTCGGCATGGCCCGGAAGTTCGGCACCCGACCAGTTCGCGACGCTCTACGCCGTGCAACTGCTGATCGAAGCCAGAGAGCACAAGATGAACGTGCCGCAGGAGCTGCTCAAACAGGCGAATACCTATCTGCAAAGCGCCATGGGTGACGCAAGCGCGGATGCCGACAACTGGCGCACGAACACGCAGTCGCTGTATCTGCTCACACGCCAGGGCATCGTCGCACCGGCCGCGCTGGCCAATCTGCGCGAAGCCTGGCGCAACGGGCAGAAGAGTGGTCTGAACACCGATCTGGGTGCCGCCTACCTTGCGGCCAGCTACCAACTGGTGAAGCAGGACAAGGTCGCCAAGGAGCTGCTCGACCCGGTCTGGAATGACCTGCTGGCGCGCGTGTCCAAGAAGCAGCGCCGCACCATCCGCGGGGCCTACTACGACCCGCTGGTGCATGAAAGCATGCTGCTCTTCATCGTGTCACGCCATTTCCCGGAACGCCTCAAGGGACTGCCGCCGAGCGTCTGGAATGGCATGGCCGGCATGGTGCAGGACGGTTGGTACAACAGCCTGTCCTCCGCCAACATGGTGATGGCCGTGGACGCGTATTTCAGCGCCGTGGGGCAGAACACCGATGGCAAGGTGAGCGCACAGTCGATCAACGCGCAGAGTCAGGCGGCTGCCCTGGCGCTTGGATCGATCAACCCGCTCACGCGTGCGCAGGTCCCCGCCGGCACGGCGCGGCTCAAGCTCTCGAATGACAGCGACTTCAACCTGTACTACAGCTGGGCCGAGCAAGGCTTCGAGCGCAATGTGCCCACCCAACCCGTGAACAAGGGCATGGAAATTTTCCATGAGGTGCTGGACGCCAGCGGCAAGCCCGCCACCCAGGTGAAGATCGGCGAGGAAGTCACGGTGCGCATCCGCGTGCGCAGCACGGACCAGGGCAAGCTGCCCGATGTGGCGCTCGTCGACATGCTGCCCGGCGGCCTCGAGCCCGTGCTGCAACCGGTCACCAGCGGCAGCAACGACACGAACGGCGAGGGTGCGCAGGACGAAGAGTCGCAGGAGCCGATCTGGAAGCGCCGCCTCGGCGTCCAGGGCTCGTGGGATCTGGAGTACGCCGACATCCGCGAGGACCGCGTGGTGTTCTACGGCGGTGTCGGCAAGGACACCGTGGAGCTCACCTACAAGGCACGCGCCACCAACGTCGGTGACTTCGTCGTGCCGCCCGCCTACGGCGAAGACATGTACGACCGCCGCGTGTTCTCGCGCTCGGCCGGTGGACGTCTGCAGGTCGTGCCCAAGTGATCCACGCGCTCACTCGTCTTTCTCCCTCTCGCACCCTGCGTGTGCGAGGGAGAAAGGCGTTGATCGTGTTGATCGCGCTGGCCGGACTGCTCACGCTGGCGGTGGTCATCCTGCGCCTGATTCCGCAACCCCCGCTCAGCGAGCAATTCGGTTCTTCGCGTGCGGTCTATGCGCGCAACGGGGAGTTGCTGCGCCTCACGCTCGCGCCGGATGAGCAATACCGCGTCTGGGTCCCCCTCGATCACATCTCGCCCACGCTGGTCGATGCCGTGCTGCTCTACGAAGACCGCAGCTTCTACCGGCACCCGGGGGTCAACCCGGTCGCGCTGCTCCGCAGCAGTTGGCAAATGGCCAGCGGCGGACGCAGACAAGGCGGCTCCACGCTCACCATGCAATTGGCGCGGCGCGTCTACAGCATCGACAGCCGCAGCTACTCCGGAAAATTCGCGCAGATTTTTGCGGCCCTCTGGCTGCAGGCCCGCTACAGCAAACGCGAGGTGCTCGAGGCCTATCTGAACACCGCGCCGTACGGCGGCAACATCGAAGGCGTGCAGGCCGCGAGCCTCATCTACTTTCAAAAGAACGCCGTGCAGTTGACGCTGCCCGAAGCGCTGACGCTGGCCGTGATCCCGCAAAACCCCGTCAAGCGCATCGCAGAGCGCGGCCTCAATACCGAGCTGCAGGCCGCGCGCCAACGGCTGCTAGCTCTCTGGTCCGAGCGCGACCCCACCGCGCGCAATCTCGCGCCCGACGCCGAGCTGGTGCTGTCCGCCCAGTCGCGCGGCAATCTGCCGTTTCGTGCGCCACACCTGACCGACATGCTGCTCGCGCAGGACCGCAGCACGCAGGACATCCGCAGCACCATCGACCTGCGCATGCAGACCACGATGGAGCGCGTCCTGCAGCAATACCTGCGCACGCGCTCCGATGTCGGCCTGATCAACGCCAGCGCCCTGCTGCTCGACGCCTCGACGATGGAGGTGCGCGCGCTCATCGGCTCCGCGGACTGGCACAACCACCAGATCGAAGGCCAGGTCAACGGCACGCAGGGCCGGCGCTCGCCGGGCTCGACGCTCAAGCCCTTCATCTATGCCCTCGCACTGGATCAAGGCCTGCTGCATCCCAAGACCATCCTCAAGGATGCACCGACCGCGTTCGGCCCCTACCAGCCCGAAAATTTTGATCACCGCTTCGCCGGCCCCCTGTCCGCGCAGGACGCGTTGATCCGCAGCCGCAACATCCCCGCCGTGGCCGTGGCCTCGCAACTGGGCAAGCCCAATCTGCACACCTTCATGCGCCTGGCCGGCGTGCAGAAGATGCAGAGCGAATCGCACTACGGGCTCGCGCTGGCGCTCGGGGGTGGCGAGGTCACGCCGGAAGAGCTCGCGGGGCTCTACGCCGTTCTGGCCAACGGCGGTACGGCGCAAGCGCTGCGCTACACGCAACGCGCAAGCAACGAATCGCCCGCTCTCACGTCAACCCCCACTGCCGCACCGCTGCGCCTGATCAGCGAAGAAGCCGCCTTCATCACGCTCGACATGCTGCGCCACACGCCGCGCCCCGACACCGCGCAACCCGCACGCCCCGCCATTGCCTGGAAAACAGGCACCTCCTGGGGCTTTCGCGATGCGTGGACGGCCGGCGTTTTCGGGCGCTATGTGTTGGTGGTGTGGATGGGCAATTTCGACGGTTCCAGCAATCCCGCGCTGATCGGCGTGGATGCCGCCGCACCCTTGTTCATGCGCATGGTTGACGCCCTGCGCGCACAAAAGCTCGACACCAGAGAAGTGCCCAAGGTCCAGCCGCCCGACCTGCGCCAAATCGAAGTCTGCGCCGCCACCGGCGGCCTGCCCGACGCGCTCTGCCCGGTACGCACCACCACCTGGTTCATCGCCGGAAAATCGCCGATTCAAACCAGCCAACTGCACCGCGCGGTGTGGATCGACGAAGCCAGCGGCAAGGTGGTCTGCGGCCCGCAACCCGGGGCCAGGCAACAAGTCGTCGAGCAATGGGGCAGCGACATGCGCCGCCTGTTCCGCCAATCGGGCCTGCCGCGCGCCGCCGCGCCCTCGGACGGCTGCGACACCGCCAATCAAGACGACAACGCCCCGCGCATCACCTCGCCGCTGCGCGGCGTGGCCCACGCCGTGCGCACCCAAAAACCCGAACCCCTGGTGCTGCGCGCCGAGGCCGCCGCCGGCACGCGCACCATCTACTGGTTTGCCGACGACGCGCTGGTCGGCCAGTCGGCTCCGGGCGAAGGCATCACCTGGCTGCCGCCACTCGCCCAGTCCGGCAAGCGCCACACCTTGCGCGCGGTGAGCGACCAAGGCCAGTCCGAGACGCGGGAAATTACCGTGGACATCATCCCCTGAGCTTGCGATAACGCGTGTGGACTTCCGCAGTTTCTTTCCAAATCCACACAGGACGACACCGTGTCGCTCCATAGAAAGGTTCGCACCATGTTCTTGCCCAAGCACCCCGCCGTCGCCGCCCTCTGCGCCTTCACCCTGCTCGCCGCCACCAGCATCGCCAGCGCCGAGGTCTACCCGCGCGAAAGCATGATCAAGGCGGAAAAGAAAGAGGCCGCCGGCGGCAAGGGTGTGCTGCGCGGCGAATACGCCTTCACGCGCGACATGCCCAAGAAGGATGAAGCGATCAAGGAAATCAGCTGGCTCACCCTGCAGCCGGGCGACTCGATCGGTTATCACAAGCACACCGCCAACGAGGACACGTACATCATCGTGTCCGGCACAGGTATCTTCAAGGACAAGGACGGCAAGGACGTGCCCGTGAAGGCCGGCGACGTGACCATCGTGCGCAAGAACGAGTCGCACGGACTGACGGCGACGGGAACGGTGCCCTTGGTCTTCATCGATGTGATTGCCGAGCAGTAAGCTCCGCACCGCACACTGTGTCCACAGCGTGTCATTCGCCATAAGAAGACAATGGGGAAGATACGCTGGCGAGCACTCACTCTCCTCCATAGAATCGGCACACAAGACAAGTTCGGAGTGCCCCGTGATTCATCCCACCCTTCGGCAGCAGGCTCAGCAGCGGATTGCTGGGCTTCTGTACGACGGCGTGTTGTCACCGCCGGATTGGTATGGTGGCCTCGATGCCATCCGCGAGGTGCTGGGAGCCGGGACCTTCCATTTCTTCACGATGCGCCGCCCCAACTCACTGGTGCTGGAAAGCGTCGACAACCAGGGCGAGGTCGGCATCAACGCCGAGAAGATGCGCGACTACGAAGCGCATTATCTGCACGACGATGTCCGCATGGCCGCGCTGCTCCGCCTGACCCAGGGCCAGATCATGCTCGACCACGAGCACATCAGCGCGCGGGAGATGTCCCGCAACTCGGTGTACGCCGACATCCTCAAACCCTTCGGCTTTCGCCACACGCTGGGAGCCACGCTGCGGGACGATGGCGTCACGCGGGATGTCATGGGCTTCATGCGCCCCGTCGATCACACGCCCTACGGTGCCAGCGAAAAGTCGTTCATCGAGCAACTCCTGCCCGACCTGATTCGCGCCACCCACCTGCGTGCCCGCGCGAGCGAGTTGGTCCAGAAGGCTGCGCTTGGCATGGCGACACTGGACACGCTGTCTCAGGGCATCGCCGTGATTGATGGGCAATGTCGCATTCAGTACGCCAACTCCGCTGCAGAGCGTTTGATGGTGATGCCCAGCGTGTTGACGGCCTTGCATGGTCGGCTGCAATGCACCCACGGTGCCTTGCAAACGCGGCTGCAGCAATTGGTGGCCGAGGCCTGCGCCAGCCCCTCCAGAGCCGGGGCGCTGGACTTGCGGGCCTGCAAGCAATATCCCGCGCGGCTGGTGCTCACGGTGCTGCCACTCAAGCTCAGTCACTCCCTCAGCGGCGCATGGCAACTGCCGCGCGCCTTGATCGTTCTGTCCTCCCCCGGTGCCGCCACCGCCATGGATCCGGGCGTGATCAGCGACCTGCTGGGCCTGTCGCCCTGCGAGACGCGCTTGCTGCTATTGCTGGCCGCAGGGCAATCCGTCAAGGACTTTGCCGCCGTCGAAGACTGCAGCTGGCACACGGCCCGTACGCACATCAAGAACCTCATGCACAAAACGGGCTGCCACAAGCAACTCGAACTCATTCAATTGCTGCAATCGCTGCAACTGGGGTGAATGCC
>CALMCS010000166.1 GCA_937862875.1 uncultured Comamonadaceae bacterium | reverse complement strand
TTTTTTCTACGGATCGGCTCGAAGACTGCGCGATTCACTCTGCCTTCAAAGTAAACATCACATACCCGCCCTCCCCCGGGTCCCGAATCAACTCATACAACCCCGCCACACCCGCATGGCGCCGCACCAGCCCGTCATAGATCCTCATCTGCCGCGCATCATTCACCACCCGGTAGTAAAAAAACAAGGGCCGGTGCTTCCCCACATACTGCGCAACCCGCAGCGCAATATTGCGCAGCACCCGGACCGGCTGCGAGTGCGTATTGACGAGTTTCGACGTCTCCCCAACGCAGGGCAGCTCAGTCATCCAGTCCCAATCCCACCGCAAATCCTCCTGCGTGATCAGCCCCAATCGCAGCGTGTCGCCCGTCACGCTGAAGGCGATTTCGCCGTCTTCGAAGAAATAGGTGCGGTACAGCAGGCCATCCCATTCGAACCTGCAGATTTCACGCCGATGAAGACTAGACATGGTGAGATCACCTCCCCTTCATTGTTATGTTGGTTTCCTGAGATCTCCGCGAATTCAAGTCCCGTCAGCAGCAAAGCCTTGCGTAGCCAGGCTGCTGCCATCGTCAAAGGTCAGCGTGCGTTCGGGCCAGCGCAGTGCCGCCAGCTTGTAATACCGACCTAACGGCAGACCCCTCTTGCGCTCGTCCCAGCGGCCGCCTACCGAGAAGTCCACGCAAAACACGTTGCCGTGCTTGCCGTGCCAGTGCACGGGATCGATCTGCTTGAACAGGTCGATGTCTTCCTTACCTACTTCCGCTCTATCGATGGGGAGCAGTCGGCGCCAGTAGTGACCCACGACCACGGGCGTTGTCTGGTCGTATTGGTCCCACCAGGCGACGCGATCTGCGAAGCGCCACTTGCCGCCTGCAAAGAATGGCTTCTGGCCCTTTTGCTCTACGCCTGAGCTGAGCACCTTCAATGGATTGAGCATCTGCTTGTTGGCCTCGTGCTCGGCTCGGGCGTGCAGGAGGGGTGGTTGTTGTTTGCGGTCCTCCAAGCCCCAGGGCCAATCGCTTATTTCGTCCTGCATGCGCAGCGCAAGGTCTGTGGTGCGCCGGATCTCATCGGCATGGCCCTCCCAGGTGTCGTACTGGCCACGCAATGCGCTCGTGGGGAGATGTCTGATCGCGTCGATCTTGTCTTGCAACCAGCAGGCATGCACTACCCGGATATCTTCGCGTTCCAATGCGATGGGCAGAGTGGCTACAAATTCCAGCGCCTGCTCGCGGTCGGCTTCTGCAATGCGTGCGAAAGGGGCGTACTTGTCCTGGTCACGATGCACTCGCTCGTCGAAGTACCAACCAGCGCCATCCTTGGCATCGTCACGCAGCAGATTGATTTCGTGATTGCCGAGCACCGCTTGCGCCCTGCCCGCCTTGATCAGGCGCTGCACCAAGGACAGAACGGCGGGAGTGTTGGGACCGCGGTCGCACAGGTCACCGACGAAGACGAGGCGGCGGCCCTGCGGATGGGCACCGTTTTCGTCATATCCCAGATGGTGGAGTAGTTGGCACAGCGCTTCGTACTCACCGTGCACGTCGCCAACGATGTCCAGATTACCCGATGCCAGTCCGTGAACGAGATTCATGAATCCTCCATATGCAATCAATTTGATCGCTTTTATTATGGCATCAATTTGATTTCATTGGTGCTAGACTTTGCTCACATTCCATTTTCACCACACCCCGTATATGAACACCATCGTTGACCTTTCGACGCTCTCCGCTGCGCAGCGTCAGCGCCTCGCGTTCATCGAGTTCCGTGTCTGGTTCTTTGGCGAGGTAGCGCGCAAGCAGGTGCTGGAGCGATTCGAGGTGGCCACCGCCGCCGGCACGCGCGACATGGCGCTCTACAAGGAGCTGGCTCCCAAGAATGTTCAGTATGAGCAGAAGATGTATCGGTATCTGCCCAGCTTCAAGCCCTTGTTTCACCACGATGTGAGCAGGACTCTGGCTGCGCTGACTTCGGGCTTTGGTGCGGGCGAACCGGTCGCTACCGGGGAGCTGATATCGCACGCGATGCCGGAGCGCTTGAATCAGCCGTCACTGGACACCATCGCCACGATCACCCGCGCCATACACAACCAGCAAGCGCTTTCGTTGGTCTATCACTCGATGAAAAAGGGCCCTGGCGAGCGCGTGATCGTGCCGCACTCGCTGGTGGACTCGGGGCTGCGCTGGCATGTGCGTGCATTCGATCGCGTCAAGGGACAGTTCCGCGATCTGGTGCTGACCCGTATGGAACGCTTGAAGACTTCTGCGGATATCGCGCCGCCACTTCCCAATGAATTGATCGAGGCAGACGAACAATGGCAGCGATCGCTTTCGCTGACGCTGGTGCCCCACCCCGCTCACCCGCACCCCAAGGTCATTGCCAAGGATTTTGGGATGAAACGCGGGCAATTGATGGTCGAACTGCGCGCCGCGGTGGCGGGATATGTGCTGCGCCAATGGCTGGTGGACTGCAGTTCCGATGCCGCGTTGCGTGGCCCTGAATTCCGCCTGCGCCTTGCGGATCCCGCACAGCTTGCGGGAGTCTCGAGCGCTCCGCTGGCACCTGGCTATGAAGTTGCGGGCGAGAACAAGAAGGCGAAGACATAACGGAACCCGGTTAAGACACGTCGTACCACGCTCGATTTCAAGCGACACAAACTGTCGCACGGGTATTTACAGTACGAATTAACGGGCCATCTATTGCCAGATGGCCACCCCAAAATTCTCAATAGAAGAAGCACAACACCATGGACGCACCCTTTCTTAACCACATCCTCGTTCAGCTCGACATCATGCAAACCGGTTGCGGTTGGCTCGAAGGTAGTGAAGTGATGGGTGAGTTGGAATACATGCCGGAGGCGCAAGCCATTCTGCAACTTCTCGCCACCGGAAACATGGCGAGAGAGGCCGTAACGCAAGCGTTCGCAGCCCGTTTCGATGCAGCCCAGTTAGCACCCGCAAAGCGGGAAGAGTATCTGCTTCAGCTCACCGAAACGCTGGAGGTGCAGCAACGCCTGGACGTGTATCGCAATCTGAATCCGGTACTGCTGAACGAGCCATTGGACGCCAACACCATGAGCTTGTTGCTGTGGCAGGCGGATCTCATGCGTACCGGCTGCAACGTCCAGGAGTGGATGACAGACGAGTACTCGGACGAAGCGCACGAAATTATCAAACTGCTCGACTCGGGAATGAACTTCCCCACCGCCTTGAACCAAGTGTTCGATGAGTGTTTCTGGGCGGGATGTCTACAGTCCAAAGACCGCCTGGCCGAGCTGCAACTGCTGCTGGACACCGTGAACGCGCTGACCGACAAAGCATCAAGCCCATAACAAACAAGGGAGAGAATCGACATGAGCACGAACATGACCGAAACCACGAGCGCCCCTCCCAAAAGAGGTGCACTGTCGCAAGAGTTCTTCAAGACGGTGTTCACGGACAGATTTCTGTTCCGCGACATACCGTTCGAGGTATTGGAGGGCACTGGCCTCACCGAAGCGGAGAAGATGTTCGCCCTCCGCATCTACAAAACGAACTACTACAACGAGAAAACCTACGAAGACTGCGCCCACCTGGTCGATCGACTGGATGGTATCTACCGCTGGCAGAGCAACTCCGAAGGCCCGAACATCTTCTGTAGCAAGATCCTGTGCCTGCTCCGCATAAAGAAGAAGGATGTGGAGTGGTTCATCGCTCAGTTGGGACGCAAAGAAGAAGCGTATTGAGGGAATCGACGAACCATCGAGCGATCGAGTTAGAGGTAGGCTGGCTCGACCCGCTCGACGGTCTTAAGCCACCGCTTCGTCCACAGGCGTTCGACTGACCTCCGACACCGCGTCGCCAAACCCACGCAGCCACCAATCCAACATGGCGCTCTCCACCACGGTCGCTGAAATTTTCAGATTACCATCTTGCAGCACTTCGGCCTGCTGATTCGAGGACAGCTTCGACTCCAACAAGTGGAACC
>CALMCS010000165.1 GCA_937862875.1 uncultured Comamonadaceae bacterium | reverse complement strand
CGTGCTGCTCGCGCACGAGCGTGTACCACAGCAGGAATCCCACCGCCGCACTGACAATCAGCATCGCAAAACCGCCGAGCGCGCGGGTTTCGTACCGGTCCTCAAAATACAGGTAGAACGCCGCTGTCATCCAGCTGAACAGAACGAACACTTCGTAGAGGTTGCTGACCGGGATGTGGCCGATGTCCGGTCCCATCAGGTGGCTCTCGTACCAGCGCACCATCGTCCCGATGAGGGCCATGGTCACGGCT
Source organism: uncultured Comamonadaceae bacterium (assembly GCA_937862875.1). GTDB lineage: Bacteria > Pseudomonadota > Gammaproteobacteria > Burkholderiales > Burkholderiaceae_C > Diaphorobacter_A. The sequence continues at coordinate 3,719 of CALMCS010000165.1, read as the reverse complement.
GCCCAGGCGAGACCCGTCCCGAGCCGATCGAATCCGACGGCGCGCGCGGAGAGCATGCCGCCCCAGTAGAAAGCCGTGCTCATGAAGAAAAGCAGGCTCATCCACAGGATTGCTGATTGGCTCGAAAAGAAGTACTTGAGCCAGAAGACCGACTCGGCGCGCTGCAAGTCGCCCTGGTAGGCCACGGCTGCCAGCACCGAAATGATTGCGACGCCGGCGATGAGTGCGCGCAGCGGCCGCCAGAACCAGCCCAGCCAGATCAAAGCCGGCGCCGACAGCAAGAGGATCGCCTTTTCGTAAACGTCCATGTGGGCCGCATACACGGCAAGCGCATAGGCTCCTCCAGCGGCGACGAAGGCGGCGAACAGCCAATCGAGGGCGTTGCGACGCGCGAAGAAGCCCTCATTAAGGGTGAGGGTGTAGGTCTGGGTCGTACTGTTCATTCGGTGCTGCGCGTGTTTTGTTCAGAGGAGGGAGCAGTTGGCTTGCGTGAAGCCTTGCGGGCGTGCTCGAGGATTTCCCTGCCGCCGTTGGCCGCAAACAGGGCCGAAACGATGCCCAGGATGAGGTCCGGCACGTTCGATCCCAACCACAGAACGAGAATTCCGCTGGCAAGGATCGCCATGTTCACGATCGAGTCGTTGCTCGTGAAGATGGCGGACGCCTTGAAGTTGACGTCTTCGCCCTTGTGGCGCTTGAGCAAGCGCAGGCAGTACACGTTGATCGCCGCGTTCACCCCTGCCATCACCATCATGGCCGGCCCGATCGGTGCTTCCGAACCCATGAACCTGCGCATCACCTCGCCGACCAACAGGATCGACAGGCCGATCAGCAGCCACCCGGACAACCGGGCCGCCGCCACCTTGGCGCGCACGCTGCGGCCGACCGCGTAGATGCCCACCGCATAGACCGACGCATCCGCCAGGTTGTCCAGCGCCGCGCCAATCAGCGCGGTCGAGGACGCCCACACACCCACGCCCATTCCGAGCGCGCTTTGTGCCAGGTTGATCAGCAGCACGTACCACAGGATCCTGCGGTCCTGCGCGTTGCTGGACGCGAGGTCCATCGCGGCAAATTCGTCATCGTCGTCGTTCACTATCCGCCCTTGCGCGCCAGTTCCAGCAGGTACTCAGCCACGGAGAGAGACTTGGAATTCGATCCGGCCAGCGAGCCGGATGTGAGCCAGCGGCCATTCACACCGATCGACGGCGTGCCTTCGATGGCGTAGCCGGTCGCCAGCGCGGTAGCCTGCTTGACCTTCGCCACGATGCCGAAGGAGTCCAGCAATTGCAGGAACCGCACACGGTCCACGCCATTGGCCGCAACGAAGGCCCCGATTTGATCGGGCGTATCCAGCTTCTTGCGTTCCGCATGGATGGCCGCGAAGACTTTGGGGTGCAACTGCTCTACGAGGCCCATCGCCTCGATCGCAAAATACAGCTTCTGGTGGATCACGAGGTCCTCCCGAAAGGCCACCGGGATGCGGCGGAACAGAACGTCGCGCGGCAGCTTTTTCTGCCACGCGTCGATCATGGGTTCGAAGGCGTTGCAGTGCCCGCAGCTGTAGGCGAAGAATTCCAGCACCTCCACCTTGCCCGCATCGCGCGTGGGTTGCCGAGACTGCAGGACCAGATAGCTACGGCCTTCCACGGGACGATCCTGCGCAAACGCAGGCATCTTCCATGCGACCAAGGGACCAAAAAGAGATGCGGTTAAAAGTCTTCGTTTCATGAGGATCTGGAGGATGCTGAAGGCATAGGGCCATCGATTAGAAACCATGTAGTCGGTACAAGGTCAAGCGATGCGACTCGCTCGCTGCTCGACAATGGGGAGATTGGGTCGGCTGGAGCGGGCGCTGCCTAGAATGCCCCTCCAGAAGAACTTCCACAACGGCGTTATCCGCAGATGGCCCAACAACAATCTCTCGACGTACTCGTCATCGGCGCCGGCTCCGGCGGCTACATCGCATCGATCCGGGCCGGCCAGCTCGGCCTGAAGGTCGCATGCGTGGAGGCCAATCCCTACGCGGATCCGAAAGGAGAACCGCGCCCGGGCGGAACCTGCCTGAACGTCGGCTGCATCCCCTCGAAGGCGCTGCTGTCGTCGAGCGAAGAATTCGAGAAGATCCAGAAGCACGCCAACGCGCACGGCATGCGCGTCGCGGGCGCCACGATGGACGTGCCGGCAATGATCGCGCGCAAGGACGCGATCGTCACCAAGATGGCGCAAGGCATCGAATACCTGTTCCGAAAGAACAAGGTTGCCTATCTGAAGGGCCGGGCGACGATCCTCGGGCGGGCAGAGGGCGGCTTCAGGGTGTCCATCTCCCGATCCGGCTCGATTGAAGAGGTGACCGCTCGCAACCTGGTGATCGCAACCGGGTCCCTCCCGCGCCAGTTGCCCGGCATAGAAGTGGACAACGTGGACGTTTGCGACAACGCGGGCGCGCTGGACCTGCGCTCGGTTCCGAGCCGCATGGCGATCATCGGGGCCGGCGTGATCGGGCTTGAATTGGGATCGGTCTGGCGCAGGCTGGGTGCGCAGGTCACTGTGGTCGAGGCGCTGCCGCAGTTGTTGCCCATGTGCGATGCGGACGTGGCGCGCGAGATGCTCAAGTTGCTCATGGCGCAGGGCATGGATTTTCACTTTGGCGCGCGGGTGACGGGCCTCGAGCGGGCGAGCGACGGATCGCTGAGCCTCGCCTATGTGGAAGCACAAGGCACAGCCCATTCCGTGGCTTGTGACAAGCTGGTGGTCGCAGTGGGCCGAGTCCCAACGACCTCAGGTCTCGGATTGGAGACTCTTGGCGTGAAGACAACCCAACGCGGCTTCGTGGACGTGGACGCGCAGTGCCGCACGTCGGTCGACGGCGTTTATGCGATTGGCGACGTCGTGCGGGGGCCCATGCTGGCTCACAAGGCTGAAGACGAGGGTGTGATGGTGATGGAGTGCATCGCGGGGCAGGCGGGGCACGTCAACTACGACGCCATCCCGTCGATCATCTACACCAGTCCCGAGGTGGCCTGGGTCGGTCGCACCGAGCAGGAATTGAAGGATGCCGGCATTGCTTACCGGACGGGCAAATTTCCGTTCACCGCCAACGGCCGCGCACTCGGAAACGGCGACACCTCCGGATTCGTGAAGGTCCTGGCCGACCAGAAGACGGATGCCGTGCTGGGCGTTCACATCATCAGCACGCATGCCTCAGAGATGATCGGAGAGGCGACGATGGCTATCGAGTTCAAAGCCTCGGCCGAGGACATCGGCCGTATCTCACACGCCCATGCAACACTCTACGAGGCCATCCGCGAAGCTTCGCTGGCTGCTGGCACCGGGGCGCTCAATCTTTGAAGTTCTCGGCCATGCGCAGCGCTCAAAGGCACCGCCGTCCTGGATCCCAGAGGCGACTATTCCGGTTGCACAGGCAGCCCGCGCTTGTGGCGGCTGGCGAGGTAGAGCCGTTCAATGATGGACACCGTGCTTTCGGACACGGGCCGGCCTTCCAGGAATGCGTCAATCTCGGCGTAGCTGACGCCGAACGCCGACTCGTCGGGAAGCTGGGGACGCAGAGTCTCCAGATCGGCGGTTGGAACTTTGCTGACGAGCTCGGCCGGTGCACCTAGGTGCGACGCGAGCTCGCGAACGCGCCCTTTCGTCAATCCCGAGAGTGGCGCCAGGTCACACGCGCCGTCCCCGAACTTGGTGAAGAAACCCATGAG
>CALMCS010000164.1 GCA_937862875.1 uncultured Comamonadaceae bacterium | reverse complement strand
ACCGCACCCACCGGAGCGATCAATCTGCTCAGCAAGCAGCCGCGCCTGAGCGACAGTTTCGATGGCTCGCTGAGTGCGGGAAGCGGCGACTTCAAGCGCACTACCGTCGATTGGAACAAGCAGCTGACCGGTATGGGCGGCGCGGCGTTCCGTTTGAACGTGATGGGTCTCGACTCGGGCGTTGCCGGGCGCGACAAGGTCGAGAACAACCGTTGGGGCATTGCGCCGTCGTTTGCATTTGGCCTGAACACCGACACGCGCGTGTTCCTGAATTTCCTGCACGTCAAACAAAGCAACGTGCCCGACGGCGGTGTGCTGACCATGGGGCTGCCGGGCTATACCTCGCCCGACCCCAAGAATCGCGCGTTTCTGACCGGCGCATCCCGCGTCAACACCGAGAATTTCTACGGCACCAACTCCGATCACGATGACGCAACCGCCAACATGGCCACTGCACGCATCGAGCATGATTTCTCGCCTTCGCTCAAGCTGCAGAACACCACGCGCTGGGGAGAAACCAAGCAGAACTATCTGCTTTCGGCATTCATGGCCGGCAGCACGCAGTTGGTGACGCCCAACCCCAACGACCCGTCGACATGGACCATCGCTCGCAACATCAACACGCGTGATCAGGTCAACCGCATCATCACCAATCAAACCAACCTGAAGGCCAGTTTTGATACCGGGCCGATCAAGCATGACCTCAGCACGGGTCTTGAACTGACGCGCGAAGAACAGCGCAACTACACGCTGGCCACCGCAGGCGTCGTTCCCACCGCCAACGTGTACCAACCGGACTCCAACGTTTCGCTGCCAAGCTACTCGCGCACCGGTGCGGGCGGCAAAGGCTCGACGGATACCTTGGCGATCTATGCCTTCGACACGCTCAAGCTGAACGAGCAGTGGCAGATCAATGGCGGCGTGCGCCTCGACCACTACAAGACCGACTACGACACCTGGGATGCCAAAGGCGCTTCGGTACTCGACTTGAAGAAGACGGGCAATCTGTTCAACTGGAAGGTGGGCGCGCTCTACAAACCGGCACCCAATGGCAGCATCTACGTGAACTACGCGCTGTCGCAGCAACCTCCGGGGGGCGCCAATTTCACGCTCTCTTCCGCCGCCAACAACGCCGGCAATCCGAACATGGATCCGCAGAAGGCAAAGACTGCAGAGCTTGGGACGAAGTGGGAACTGTTCGACAAGAACATGCTGGTTTCGGGCGCGCTCTTCCGTACCGAGGTCACCAACGAAATCGTCACCAACTCCGATGGCACCATTGGCCAGACCGGCAAGAAGGTGGTACAGGGCGTGGAGCTGGCTGTGATCGGCCAGATCACGCGCGAATGGGGCGTGAGTGCGGGCTACACGATTCAGGACACCAAGGTGGATACGGGTGCCAACGTCGCAGCCGATGGCTCCAATGGCCTGACCTACACCCCCAAGAACGCACTGTCGCTCTGGAGCAGTTACCAGTTGCCGTTTGGCCTGACGATTGGCGGCGGAGCACGCTACGCCGGGGGTCTCAAACGCGGAACCGATGGCGCAGTGGGTACCCCTTCGCACACCGATTCGTATTGGGTCTTCGACGCCATGGCGAGCTACAAGGTCAACAAGAACTTTGACGTCCAGCTCAACGTATTCAACCTGTTCGACAAGGACTACGTGTCTGCCATCAACAAGAGCGGCTACCGCTACTTCCCCGGCATTCCACGCTCGGTGCGCGTGACGGCCAACGTGCATTTCTAAGCTCTGAGCAGTGAACGCATGCAGGTGTCGAACCGCCAAGGCAGGTTCGGCACCTGCTCGCATCCCACCAAATAACGAAAACGATAACGATAACGAAACCTAGCCATGATGCTGCATATTCCCCAGGTGCTGACGCGCGAGCAAGTGACCCGCATTCGCCTTGCCATCGACGAAGCCGAATGGATCGATGGCCGCGCCACCGTGGGCTCACAAGGCGCGCAGGTCAAGCGCAATCGCCAGTTGCCGGAGACGTCGCCCGTCGCCCTGCAACAGGGCGAGATCATCCAACAGGCACTGGCCGCCAATGACCTGTTCTTCAGCGCCGCCCTGCCCGCGCGCACCATGCCGCCGCTGTTCAATCGCTACTCGGACAGCGAGACCTATGGGTTGCATGTGGATGGTGCCGCGCGGCGGGTTGCAGGACAGTCGCAATGGCTGCGCACCGATGTCTCCTGCACGCTGTTTCTGAGCGATCCCGAAGACTATGACGGCGGCGAGTTGACGGTGGTCGACACCTACGGCACGCACGAGGTCAAGCTGCCCGCGGGCGATCTGATCGTCTACCCGTCGAGCAGCCTGCACCGCGTGGAACCGGTCACGCGCGGCGAGCGCGTCTGTTCGTTCTTCTGGGCGCAAAGCCTGGTGCGAAACGATATGCAGCGCGGCCTGTTATTCGAGCTCGACCAGTCGATTCGAAGCCTGCGGGCCAAGCTCGGAGAAACGGAAGAGACCATCGCCCTCACCGGCCACTACACAACCTGCTGCGGATGTGGGCGGACACCTGAGAGCGAAATTCGACAATTAACTCTCGGCTCCACCTGCCAGATACGGCACAAAGCCGCTCTCGTTCTCGTTCACCTTGAGCGGCTTGCCCACAAACGGAAACGCGCGCTGCGGGCAGGCGGTGCGCTCGCAGACCTTGCAGCCCATACCGATCGGAGTGGCGGCCTGCAGGTCGCGCAGGTCCAGCCCTTGCGAGTAGACCAGTCGCGCCGCATGTTGAATGTCGCAACCGAGGCCAATCGAAAACGTCTTGCCCGGTTGCCCCCAGCCCTGACCGGCATGCGTCACCGTGCGCGCGATCCACAGATACACGCGGCCATCCGGCATGCTCGCCAGTTGCGGCAAGATGCGCCCGGGTTGGGTGAAGGCCTCGTACACGTTCCATAACGGGCAGGTGCCGCCGGTCTTGGAAAAGTGGAAATGCGTCGCCGATTGGCGTTTGGAGATATTGCCCGCGCGGTCGACCCGAATGAAGAAGAACGGCACGCCCGGCGCGTCCTGCCGCTGCAGGGTCGACAGGCGATGGCACACGCTTTCAAAGCCCACGCGGAACTGCCGCGCGAGTTGGTCGATGTCGTAGTGAAGGCTTTCCGCCGCCTGCAGGAATCGGCCGTAAGGCAGCACCAGCGCACCGGCAAAGTAGTTGGCCAGTCCGATGCGGGCCAGCCGCCGTGTGGCGCTGTCGTGCCAGGGCGTGCCGTCCAGCACCTGGTCGATGACGCCCGAAAACTCCAGCAGCGCCAACTGCGTGGCCAACTGAAACGCCTCCTGCCCGGGCTGCAATGCGGGCGAGAGTTGCAGCGTTCTCGTGTCCGCATCAAAGCGCCTGTGCTGCGGCGCGGCGCCCTCGCCCACCAGGTGGCGCAGCACATGCACGCCGTGTTGGCCGCGCAGGCGCTGTA
>CALMCS010000163.1 GCA_937862875.1 uncultured Comamonadaceae bacterium | reverse complement strand
GGCTCTTCCTGCCAAGACTCAGCCGCCACCCCTATCGTCTGCAGCGCCCGTATCGCCGATGACTGCAAAATACCCACCAGGTTTTCAGCCTCTGTTTTCCTGCTCTAGACAGTAGCATCGAGCCCATCGCCTGTACATAGCGCAAGCCCTGCTGCGGCTGACAAGTGCTGGCGTGTTTTCCCTGAGCTCCTGGTTGCCTCTCGATGGGTGGAACGAAGGCTCTTCTGATGAACTACCTTCTTGTAGTGGATGGAAGAGTCTTCGTTTCTGCAATGCCCGGATGGGACGTTCTGCGTTGTAGCGATGCATGGACTTGCCGTTTCGGAGTGCGACCCATCGCATCCATGTCCAGCCTCCAGCACCCCATCTCGTTAGGGTGGCGTTCGTCTCAATGACTCGGCTCACAGTCCCAAGCGCATCAGAAACCGGCATGTCGAATTCAAATTTCGGAATGCCTTGAAGATTCCTTATCTTGCGCCCAGACGCTGTCGACGAATGGCTACTCAAGACCCATGAGCGCCACAGCACATACAACCCATACAAGCCATAGCCCGCCAGCTCAAGAACTGCGAGCGTGATTCGCGTCCTCAGCGCGGCGTGACAACATCCTTGTCATCCGTCGCGGCATGGTTGCGCCCCTTCACGGCCGGCAGCATGCTGCGATCGGATTGGCGCAGCGTTTCATTGATGTTCAGGCCGCGCTGGTAATAGTCGTCATCCACCACGGGGTCGGGTCGACTGATGGCAATCCAGAGCGTGATGAAGCCTGCGACCACCACAATGGCGGGCCCTGCAATCACCATCCACACCATTCCGTAGCGCCACCACGGCAGGGAGGGCGGAGCCTCCTGGGACTTCACCGCGGACGTCACTGGCGAATTCACTTGCGCCGTACCCAAGGTATTTGCGCTGCTGGTCGTTGTAGCCATATTCATTCTCCTTGCACCCCCATCTCACCCGGTGAAGCATTGCCGCAGTGAGGTGGCGTGCGTGATTCAACTAACTAACAAACTAACTATCTGCATCTGTCCAACTGTCCATCGATCAACGAGGAACCAGAAAGACCGATTTCTCGATGACCTTGCTTCCGTCTTGCTCCGAGACGACCTCGAACATGACTTTGTGAGAGCCAGGGCCAGCGCTTCCGTACGGAATCTGCAGTCGGACCAGCACCCAGCGGGACTCTGCAGGACCCACTTCGATGTGCGGATCCGCCAAGACCTGAATGCCATCCATGCCTGTCGCGGTGATCTGGTAGCTGCGCGTGGCCTCGGTGGCATTCATGATTTGCAGGCGGTATACGTTTTCCAACTTCCCACCCGACACGATCCGAGACAGCGCTGCGCGGTCCCGCACCACATCGACCTTGAGCGGGGTACGCCCCACCAGGCTCACGATCATCGCCACGCACAGCGCAAGCAGCACCGTGCTGTAGATGAGCACACGAGGGCGGAACACCCGCTTCAGCATCTGCGACTGATTCAGCTTCTGCGCAATGCCGTTTTGCGTACAGAACCGGATCAGGCCGCGCGGATACTGCATCTTGTCCATCACGTTGTTGCACGCGTCCACGCACAGGCCACAACCAATGCACTCGTATTGCAAGCCCTTGCGGATGTCGATGCCCGTGGGGCAGACCTGCACACACAGACTGCAGTCAATGCAATCGCCCAGACCCTGGGCCTTGTGGTCGATCTTCTTGGTGCGCGGCGCACGCGGCTCTCCGCGGGCATCGTCGTAACCCACGATCAAGGTGTCCTTGTCGAACATGGCGCTCTGAAAGCGTGCATAGGGGCACATGTACTTGCACACCTGTTCGCGCATGTAGCCCGCATTGCCGTAGGTGGCGAAGCCGTAGAACAGCACCCAGAAAATCTGCCACGTGCCTTCGAACGCGAGCAGCTCTGCGCCCAACTCGCGAATCGGCACGAAGTAGCCCACAAAGGTAAAGCCGGTCCAGAACGCCAATGCAATCCAGAGAATCTGCTTGACGGCCTTCTTCCAGATTTTCTCGAAGGTCCACCCGCTTCGGTCCAGACGGATCCGGGCGCTGCGATCGCCTTCGACGCGGTGCTCGATCCACTGGAAGATCTCTGTATAGACCGTCTGAGGACAGGCAAACCCACACCAGAGCCGCCCCGCCACCGCCGTGAACAGGAACAGGGACAGCGCCGAAATGATCAGCAGTGCCGTGAGGTAGATGAAATCCTGCGGGTAGAGAACCAGGCCAAACAGGTAAAAGCGACGCGCTCCCAAATCGAAGAGCACCATCTGGCGCTCGCCCCACTCGAACCAGGGCAGGCAGTAGAAGAACAGCTGGGTCAGAATCACCATCGCCCAGCGCCAACGTGCGAACACGCCGCTGATGGACCGGGTATAGAGTTCCCGGTGAGCTTCGTAGAGGGAAACGGTGTCGGC
>CALMCS010000162.1 GCA_937862875.1 uncultured Comamonadaceae bacterium | reverse complement strand
ATCGCTTCCGTGGGTCCCGTTCAGTACGCAGGCATGGGCCCCACCGAAGATGAGGCACGCACGAACGCACTGCGTCTTGCCGCCAACAACGCAGCACGCGAACTCACCAGCCAGGTCACCAACCTCGGCGTTCGCTGACCCACAAGCCATTTCAGTTCTTGAATCTCTCGGCGCCTTGGCGCTGAGAGCGCTTCGCGACGCCAATTTTTAATTTTTTACCTTGGATGGATGGAATAACCATGAAAACTTTTATCGTTTCGTCGCTGTTCGCACTCGCTGCTGTCGTGCCTCTCACAGCATCCGCGCAATTCTCGCTGCCATCCGTGGGTGGCTTGACCAAGATGGTTGGCGGTGGATCGGGTGGCGATCTTTCGGGCCAGCAAGATTCGCTGGTTCGCAGCTTTGTTGCGGCCAACAAGGAAGTGCTGACGGCCAACGCCAAGATGGCCGACGCGCTCGGTCTCAAGGATGAAGCCGCCAAGGCACAAGCCACGGCCGATTCGCTCTCCGACGGCGCAACCAAAGACAATCTTTCGGACGCCAACAAGATCGTTTCCGACACCGGCGGTGCGGTTGCGCAAGCCATGGCACAGAAGCCTGCGCTGGATGCTGAATCCAAGGCAAAGTTTGCAAGTGGTCTCGGCAACCTGGTGAACGGTTCCGTGAAATATGCAGGCGTTGGCAAGGGTGTGAAAACCATGGGAACGTCGCTGTCGTCAGCATCACCAACGATGCTGCCCAAGCTGAACTCGGCTGTGTATCTGGTGGGCAATTTCCCTGGTTCTGCAACGCAACTCTCCAAGGCTTTGCAGAACGCGATCACCTTTGCCAAGGACAGCGGCATTGAAGTTCCAAACAACTCCAACGACGCCCTCAGCGCTATTGGCGATCTGTCATAAGTTCATTGCAAAAAATCGGAAAGAATTCGATGCGACAGTCATTCATTTGGGCCGCCATTGCGGCCCTTTTTTTGTCCGCTTGTGGCGACAAGACCGATAAACCTGCCGACGCCGCGAAACCGCCGGTAGTGGCCAATGCAGCGGCTCCCCTACCCGATGTAGGCAAGCTGGAAACCGTCACCGTCACGGCATTCGGACTCGGGGCTTCTCCCGGCGAAGCCATGGCGCAGGCGCTGCAAATGGCGCTTCTGCAAGTCAACGGCGCAGTGATGCAATCCGAGAGCGTGTCAACCAAATACGGCCTCGACGTGACTCTCAACCGCGATTCCGCATCGCTGCGCGCCAGCGAGTTTGTGGAGCAGTTGCGCCAGCGCTCGGGTGGCGTCATTCAAGCCATGCGCGTGGTGAGTCTGGACGAGCCAACGCTCGGTATTGGCAAGCGCTACAAATACACAATTGAAGCCGACATCTCCAAGTTCAAGCCGTCTGCAGAGATGCAGAAAATCAAGGTGGTGATTGGCCAGATTCGATTTGGACAAGCGAATGTGCCAATGGGCGGACAATCGGTTTCGTCGGCAGAGCTGTCCGGCAATCTGCGTCAGCGCATCAGTGATGCCTTGGTTCAAACCGGCCGCTTCGCTGTGCTCGACCGGGAATTCAGCCCCGAGATCGAGCAAGAGCTCGACATCATTTCAAGCGGCCAGGCACCGAGCGCTGAACTTGCAAAACTCTCGCAAGCTGCCAGTGCCGATCTCGTATGGAGTGCGCGCGTCAGCAACTTCGCGTACAACCGCCATGCACGCCAGCTTCGGGCGGCCGATCGCGAACTGGTGAGCTATTCCGGTGGCTGGGCGATGACGCAAAAGCTTGTCAACGTAGCAACACGCCAAGTAATGTTGTCTGACTCGCTCGGCGGCACGGCGCCTTCCACCGCACCCACCACCAT
>CALMCS010000161.1 GCA_937862875.1 uncultured Comamonadaceae bacterium | reverse complement strand
CGCGAGCATCAAGGTGCTCAAGCCGGGTGGACGCCTCGTGGTCATCAGCTTTCATTCGCTGGAAGACCGCATCGTCAAGCAATTCATCGTGCAGCACTCGAAAGAGGTCTACGACCGCCGCGCACCGTTTGCACCGCCAACGCCCATGCGTTTGACGGCGCTCGATCGCATCAAGCCGAGTGCGGCCGAAGTGGCGGGCAATCCGCGTTCACGCAGCGCCGTGATGCGCGTTGCCGTGCGCACGGAGGTGCCTGCATGATGCGTTTGAACCTGCTTCTGCTGTTGGCGGTGATGGCGTGCGCCATGTATTTGGTGAATACGCAATACGAGTCACGACGTTTGTTCACTGAGCTCGATCGGGCTCAGGCGGAGTCGCGTCGCCTCGAAACCGAACATCAGCGATTGCAGGTTGAAAAACGCGCTCAGGCAACGCCTCTGCGTGTGGAGACGATGGCGCGCGACAAGCTGCAGATGCGTTCTGCCACGCCCGCCATCACCCAATATGTGACCGATGACGGCACCCCCGTGGTGACCGTGTCGGCGAGCAGCATCAGCGCCCCTGCCGGCGCTGCGGCTGCAGGCGGGAGGCGTCCATGAGCACCCGCAGTGTCAATTACACCTCGAGCCCGCTGCTGGCGAGCAAGACGCCCGTCTGGCGCAGCAAGTTCATCGTCGCCATGGTGGCGCTGGGCTTTGTGGGTCTGGCGGCGCGCGCTGCCTACGTGCAGGTGATTGGCAACGAATTTTTTCAGCGCCAGGGTGAGGTGCGATTCGCACGCACGCTGGAGCTGCCGGCCAACCGTGGCCGCATTCTGGATCGCAATGGCCTGATTCTGGCCTCGAGCGTTCCGGCCGCCAGCATCTGGGCGATCCCCGAAGACGTGGATCAGGACGAACCGTTGGTGCAGGGCAAGCTCAAGCAGCTGGCCAAGCTGCTCGACATGCCGTTGCCCGCGCTCAAGGCCAAGCTGGCCGATGACGACAAGAGCTTTGTCTGGATCAAGCGCCAGCTCGACTGGGATGTCGGCCAGAAGATCGCTGCGCTCGACATCAAGGGCATCTACCAGCGCAAGGAATACAAGCGCCAATACCCCGAAGGCGAACCGGCGGCTCACATCGTCGGTTTCACCAATGTGGAAGACCATGGCCAGGAAGGCATGGAGTTGGCGTTCGACAAGGAACTGGCGGGCAAGCCCGGTTCGCGTCGCGTGATCAAGGACCGACTCGGCCGCGTGGTCGAGGAAGTCGGTGCCGAAGTGCCGCCATCCGATGGCAAGGACATCACGCTGTCGGTCGACAGTAAGGTCCAGTTCTTCGCCTACCAGAAGCTGCGCGACACCGTGATCGAGAAGAAGGCCAAGGCCGGAACCGTGGTGGTGCTCGACGCCCACACCGGCGAAGTGCTGGCGCTCGCCAACTACCCGAGCTACGACCCCGGCAATCGCAAAAACCTGACCGGCGAGCAGCTGCGCAACCGCGCGATGACCGACGTGTTCGAGCCCGGCTCGACCATGAAGCCGTTCACCATCGGCCTCGCGCTGAACTCCGGCCGCGTCACGCCGAACACCATTGTGGACACCAGCCCGGGCCGCCTGACGGTCACGGGTTCGACCATTTCCGACACCAGCAACCACGGCGTGTTGACGGTGGAGGGCGTGATCCAGAAGTCCAGCAACGTGGGCACGACCAAGATTGCGCTGAACATGCCGGCCCGCGAAATGTGGGAGACCTTTTCGGCCGTGGGCTTCGGCCAGAAGCCGCAAGTCACCTTTCCAGGCGCGGTGACCGGTCGCCTGCGGCCCTACAAAACCTGGCGGCCGATCGAGCAGGCGACCATGTCGTACGGCTACGGTCTGTCGGCCAGTCTGTTCCAGATCGCCCGGGCCTACACCGTGTTTTCCAACGATGGCCAGGTGATCCCGGCCACCATGCTCAAAAGCAGCCAACCTCCGGTTGGCGTTCCTGTTTTCACGCCCAAGACCGCAGAGCAGATTCGCAAGATGCTGCAGATGGCTGCGGGCCCCGGCGGTACCGGTCAGCGCGCTCAGACCCTCGGTTACTCCGTGGGCGGCAAGTCCGGCACGGCGCGCAAGCAGGTCGGCAAGAACTACGCGGCGGGCAAGTACCGCGGCTGGTTCGCGGGCATGGCCCCGATCGAGAAGCCACGGATCATCGTGGCCGTGATGATTGACGAGCCGACCGTTGGCTCCGCTTATGGCGGCGTGACGGCGGCTCCTGTATTCAGTGAAGTCGTGCAACAAACCCTGCGCATGATGGGCGTGCCGCCAGATATGGCCGTGCGTCCACAGATCGTCAGCGATCCAGTGGAGGAGCCGCTATGAGCGTGTTGCTCTCTCTTTCTTCGGCCCAGGACGCCGTCCGCTGGTTGCGCGAACGCGTGACCGGGACGCTGCAAACCGACAGCCGCCTGATTCAACCGGGTGATGGTTTCATCGCCTGGCCCGGTGCCGCCACCGATGGCCGTTTCCACGTCGGCAATGCGCTGTCGAACGGCGCGGTCGCTTGTTTGGTGGAACTGGAGGGCGCAGAAGGCTTCGGCTTCGTCGGCGCCCACATGGCCGGCATGCGCGGACTCAAGGCCGCCACCGGTGCGATCGCCGCGGCGTGGTTCGGCATTCCAACGACGCAGCTCGACGTGCTGGCCGTGACCGGCACCAATGGCAAGACCAGCACCGCATGGTGGCTGGCCGAGGCGCTGAACAAGCTGGCCACGCAAGACGACGTAACGGCTTCGCGGGGCTGCGCCCTGGTGGGCACGCTCGGCGTCGGAGTGCCTGGCGCGATGGAAGATACCGGCCTCACCACCCCCGACCCGGTGCGCCTGCAACGCGCCTTCGCGCAGTTTGTCGAGCAAGGTCTGGGCGCTTGCGCCATCGAGGCCTCGTCGATCGGCCTGGCCGAGCACCGCCTGTCCGGCACGCGCATTCGCCTGGCGATGTTCACCAACCTCACGCAGGACCACCTCGACTACCACCCGTCCATGGAAGCGTATTGGCAAGCCAAGCGCGCCCTGTTCGATTGGCCGGGTCTGCGCACGGCGGTGATCAACATCGACGACCAACGCGGCGTGCAACTGTCGGAAGAGCTGGAGCATTCGCAGCTCGACGTGTGGACCGTGTCGATCCAGCGCACGGCACGCCTCAGGGCGCGCGACATCACTTATACCGATGAAGGTTTGGCCTTCACCGTGGTCGAAGGCGCGCACTCGTGCGCCATGCAGACCCAGTTGATCGGCCTCTACAACGTGTCCAACCTGCTGGGCGTGATTGCCGCGCTGCGCTCGTTGGGCGTGGCGCTGGAACACGCCCTCTGGGCCTGCGCACAGCTGACCCCGGTTCCCGGTCGCATGGAGCGCATCACCGCTCCCGGCCAGCCGATGGTGGCCGTCGATTATTCGCACACCCCCGACGCACTCGAAAAAGCGCTGCAGGCCCTGATGCCGATGGCCAAGGAGCGCGGCGGCAAGATCTGGTGCGTCTTCGGTTGCGGTGGCAATCGCGATTCCAGCAAGCGTCCGCGCATGGGCTCGTCGGCCCAGCGTCTCGCGCAGCAGGTGGTGATCACCAGCGACAACCCGCGCAACGAAGAGCCGATGAGCATCATCGAGCAGATCCTGGAAGGCACCGTTCCCGCCGCCAACCTGCGCGTGGAAGCCGACCGTGCCAAGGCCATCGCAGAGACCATCGCCGCCGCAGACGCCGCCGATGTGGTGCTGATCGCCGGCAAGGGTCACGAAAATTACCAGGAAGTGCGCGGCGAGCGCCACCACTTCTCTGATGTCGAACAAGCGCGTGCAGCGCTGGGGCTTCGCGGAGGTACCGCGTGAGCCAGATGAAATCCCCTCTCATGAATCTCCAACAAGCCTTTGCCTTCATCAGCGAGCGCATTCCTGCCGCCCGTTTGATCGGCGACGGTACCCAGTCGTTTCTGCGCATGCACAGCGACACCCGCACGCTGGCCGCAGGCGATCTGTTTGTCGCACTCAAGGGCGAGCGCTTCGACGCGAACCAGTTCCTCGTGCAGGCGCGCGAATCGGGCGCGGTGGCGGCGATTGCGCATGGCGGCCTCGAAGAAGCCGGTCTGCCCGGCATCCAGGTGCCCGACAGCCTGCGCGCCATGGGTGCGCTGGCCGCCGGTTGGCGCAAGCAGTGGCATGGCCCGCTGATCGGTGTGACCGGCAGCAACGGCAAGACCACGGTCACGCAGATGATTGCGTCGATCCTGCGCGCCTGGAAGGGCGATGCCGCGTTTGCCACGCAAGGCAATTTCAACAACGACATCGGCGTGCCGCTGATGCTCACCCGCTTGACCGCTGCCCATCAGGTGGCCGTGATCGAGCTGGGCATGAACCATCCCGGCGAGATCGCGTATCTGGCCGACATCGCGCGCCCCACGGTGGCGCTGGTGAACAACGCGCAGCGCGAGCATCTCGAATTCATGCACACGGTGGAAGCCGTGGCGCGCGAAAACGGCAGCGTGTTTGCAGCCCTGCCGCGCGATGGCGTGGCGGTGTTTCCCGCTGCCGATGAATACACGCCGCTGTGGCAAGAGCTGGCCGGTGCGCGCCAGGTGCTCACCTTCGGCGAACACGCCGGTGACGTGCAATGCGCCAAGGCACAGTGGCAGGGCGCGAGCTGGCAGGTGCAGATCCACACGCCGCAGGGCGCGTTCGATACCGAGCTGCAGATCGCCGGCAGCCACAACGTCACCAATGCCCTGGCGGCCACCGCCTGCGCATTGGCTGCGGGCGTGCCGCTGTACATCATCAGCCAGGGGCTGGCTCAGTTCGAGCCGGTCAAGGGCCGTTCACGTGCGCTGGTGCTGCCATTCGCGGGCGACCGCTCCATCACTTTGGTGGATGACAGCTACAACGCCAATCCGGATTCTTTTCGCGCCGCCATCGACGTGCTCGCCACCTTGCCGCAACCGCAATTGCTGGTGATGGGCGACATGGGCGAAGTGGGTGATCAGGGTCCGCAATTCCATGCCGAAGCAGGTGCCTATGCGCGTGAGCGCGGCATCAGCCGGCTGTTCGCCTTGGGTGCTTCGTCCACCCACGCCGTCGAAGCCTGTGGGCCCGCGGCGCAACATTTTGAAGATATGGCATCGCTGCTCGCAGCGGTGCAGGCCAGCTTGCCGGAGGTCGGCAGCGTACTGGTCAAGGGATCGCGATTCATGAAGATGGAACAAGTGGTGCAGGCACTGCAAGCGCAGTCTGCTCAAGACACCACCCGCCAAGCAAGTCAAACCAACGGAGGCCGCACATGCTGCTGACGCTTGCCCAATGGTTGCAGACGCTGTCTCCCGAATTCGGATTCCTGCGCGTATTTCAGTACATCACGTTCCGCGCGGTCATGGCCGCGCTCACGGCGTTGTTGATCGGCCTCGCCGCCGGTCCGCGCGTGATCCGCATGCTCACATCGCTCAAGATCGGTCAGCCGATTCGCGAGTACGCGATGCAGTCGCACCTGGCCAAGAGCGGCACGCCGACCATGGGTGGCGTGCTGATTCTGTTGGCGATCACCATCTCCACCCTGCTGTGGGCCGACCTGTCGAACCGCTTCGTGTGGATCGTGCTCGCGGTCACATTGAGCTTCGGCGCGATTGGCTGGGCGGATGACTGGCGCAAGGTGGTCAACAAGGACCCCGAGGGCATGCGTTCGCGCGAGAAGTATTTCTGGCAGTCGGTGATTGGCCTGCTGGCTGCGCTCTATCTGGTGTTCAGCATTTCCGAGAACTCCAACTGGCGCGTGTTCGAGCTGTTCATCTCGTGGGTGCAATCCGGCTTCTCGCTGGACCTGCCTCCCAAGGCCGGCCTGTCGGTGCCGTTCTTCAAGGAAGTCAGCTATCCGCTGGGCGTGCTGGGTTTCGTGATCCTCACCTATCTGGTGATCGTGGGCTCGAGCAATGCCGTCAACCTGACCGACGGTCTGGATGGCCTGGCCATCATGCCGGTGGTGATGGTCGGCGCGTCGCTGGGCGTGTTCGCCTATGTGACCGGCAGCGTGAGCTACTCCAAATACCTGCTGTTCCCGCACATCGCGGGAGCCAGCGAACTGATGATCTTCTCGTCGGCCATGGCCGGTGCCGGTCTGGCGTTCCTGTGGTTCAACACCCATCCCGCACAGGTGTTCATGGGTGACGTCGGCGCATTGGCGTTGGGCGCTGCGCTCGGCACCATCGCGGTGATCGTGCGCCAGGAAATCGTGCTCGCCGTCATGGGCGGCATCTTCGTGGTCGAAGCCCTGTCGGTGATGCTCCAGGTCACCTGGTTCAAGTTCACCAAGAAGCGCTACGGCGAAGGTCGGCGTCTGCTCAAGATGGCACCGCTGCACCACCATTTCGAGAAAAGCGGATGGAAGGAAACGCAGGTCGTTGTGCGTTTCTGGATCATCACCATGCTGCTGTGCCTCATCGGCCTCACTACCCTGAAACTCCGATGAGCCAGTTGCCCCACGACCCCCTCCGCGAAGACGACGCACTGGTGCCTCAAGAGGTACCGGAAGCGGTGCGTCCCGACGATGCGCCCGAGATGGCTGCGGCGGAGCCGGTGTCGGTTGACGACGTGGTGGCCGAGTCCGTGAGCGACGTTTCGGCCGATGCCGAGCCGCACGCTGACGTCGAGGCCGTCTCGCAAGAACACGAGCAAGAACCAGAGTCAACGCCAGCACCTGTGGATGGCGAAGCCGCTGACACCGCAGAAGCGGTGGACGCCGAGACTCCGGCAGAGCCTGTAGATGCTGCAGAGCCTGCAGAAGCCAAGCCCGCATTCCTCGGCTCGGCCGATAACTTTGTCGCTCCCGCCAAGTCCGCTGCCGCCGAAGCCGCCGAGTTTGTCGCGCGCATCTTTGCGGACGTGCAGGGCAAGGACGAGGCCGAATCCTCCGAAGTGCTCGAAGTCGCCGCAGGGCTTGCCGAAGGCGTCGAAGACGCTGGCGAGGCGCAAGAAGAAAATGCGGCCGAGACCGAGCTCATCGTGGCCGAGCCAGAGTTGACGAACAAACGCGTATTGATTCTCGGGCTGGGCGCATCGGGAATGGCGATGGTCCGCTGGTGCGTGCGCAATGGCGCAGACGTCACCGTGGCCGACACCCGCGAAGCGCCGCCGCAACTCGCCACCCTGCAGGCCGAACTGCCGCAGGTGCGATTCGTGGCCGGACACATGGATGCGTCGCTGGTCCATGACCAGTCGCTCGATGCCATTTACCGCTCGCCGGGTCTGTTCCCCGCGTCGATCTCCGAACTGCTCGAAGCCGCACACGAAGCCAACATCCCGGTCGGCGGCGAGCTCGATCTGTTCGCGCAGGCGCTGCGTGAAATGCAGAGCGTGCGCGGCTACCAGCCTGCGGTGCTGGCGATTTCCGGCACCAATGGCAAGACCACGGTCACGTCGCTCACCGCGCTGCTGGTGCAGTGCGCGGACAAAACCGTGGCCATGGCGGGCAATATCGGTCCGACGCTGCTCGACACGCTGAGCCAGCACCTCGATGCGGAAACGCTGCCCGAGGTGTGGGTGCTCGAGCTCTCCAGCTTCCAGCTCGATGGTGTGAAGGGTTTCGAGCCCACCGCCGCCACCGTGCTGAACATCACCCAGGACCACCTCGACTGGCACGGCAGCCTGCAGGCCTACGCGGCCGCCAAGGCCCGTATCTTCGGCGAGCGCGGTCTGATGATTCTGAACCGCGAAGACCAGATGGTGATGGACATGTTGCCACCACCGATTCGCGTGAAATTGCAGAAGCCGCAATTGCGTGCGCACGTGACCTTCGGCGGCGACATGCCCCTGCGTCCGGGCGACTTCGGGATTGAAATGGTGGCCGGCATGGCTTGGCTGGTGCGCGCGCACGAGGCCGACGAAACCAGCCGCCGCAGCAAGGTCCAGGAGATCGATCTGCACATCCAGCGTCTGATGCCCGCCGATGCGCTGCGCATTCGCGGTCGCCACAACGCGGCCAATGCCTTGGCCGCATTGGCGCTCGCGCAAGCCGCGGGTTGCGCGCTGGCTCCGATGCTGTTTGGTCTGCGCGAATACCGCGGCGAGCCGCATCGTGTCGAATCGATCGGCATCGTTGGCGACGTCGAGTTCTTTGACGACAGCAAGGGCACGAATGTCGGTGCCACCGTGGCCGCACTGAGTGGCCTCGGCCCCGATCGCCGTCTGGTGGTGATTCTGGGTGGCGATGGCAAGGGCCAGGATTTCTCGCCGTTGGCATTGCCGATCTCGCGCTATGCGCGTGCGGTGGTGTTGATTGGCCGCGACGCGCCGCAGATCGAAGCGGCGCTGCGCGAGACCGGTGTCGCGATCGAGCATGCCGAGTCGATGCAGCAGGCCGTGCAACTGGCCGCGCGTCAGGCGCGTTCCGGCGATGCGGTGCTGATGTCGCCCGCCTGCGCGAGCTTCGACATGTTCGACAACTACGGTCATCGTGCGCAGGTGTTCTGCAGCGCGGTGCACGATCTGGCCGACGACGCCGGACAAAGTCTGGAGGGTGGGGCATGAGCACCGAAGCACAGAACCCCAGCGTCTGGCAACGCGTGTCCGGTTGGTTTGGAGCGATCCCGGCCAAGGCCGCGGACGTGCTGCCGGTGCGCATTGGCGGCACGGAGTATCGCCAGACCGCCGCCACGCCCGCGCGCATGGTGGGCTTCGACCAGGCCCTGCTGTGGGTGGTCGTGGCCTTGCTCGCCTGGGGTGTGGTGATGGTGTATTCGGCATCGATTGCCATGCCGGACAACCCACGCTTCGGCAACATCGAGCACTACCACTTCGTGAAGCGCCACGTGATGTCGCTGGTGATCGGCTTCGGCTGCGCCTGCGTCGCTTTCAAAATTCCGATGAACACCTGGGAGCGCTACGCCCCCTGGCTGTTCGTGCTGTCCATCCTGCTGCTGGTCGCGGTCTTGATTCCGCACGTCGGCACCGTGGTGAACGGTGCGCGCCGCTGGTTGTCGCTCGGCATCATGAATTTTCAGCCTTCCGAGCTGGCCAAGTTGGCGGTCGTGATCTACGCGGCCGACTACATGGTGCGCAAGATGGAAGTGAAGGAACGTTTCTTCCGCGCGGTGCTCCCGATGGGCATCGCGGTGGCGGTGGTCGGCGCGTTGTTGCTGGCCGAGCCGGACATGGGCGCGTTCATGGTGATCGCCGTGATCGCCATGGGCATTCTGTTTCTGGGCGGCGTGAACGCCCGCATGTTCTTCCTGATCGCGCTGATTCTGGTGATGGCGTTCGCCTGCATGGTCTGGTTCTCCGACTGGCGTCGCGAGCGCATCTTTGCGTACCTCGATCCGTGGAGCGAGAAGCACGCGCTGGGCAAGGGCTACCAGCTGTCGCACGCCCTGATCGCCATCGGTCGCGGTGAAATCTTCGGCGTGGGCCTCGGCGGCAGCGTCGAGAAACTGCACTGGCTGCCGGAAGCCCACACCGACTTCTTGCTCTCCGTGATCGGCGAGGAATTCGGTCTGCTGGGCGTGATGATTCTGATCGTCTCGTTCCTGTGGCTGACCCGCCGCATCATGCACATCGGCCGCCAGGCCATCGCCCTCGACCGCGTGTTCGCCGGCTTGGTCGCGCAAGGCATCGCCATGTGGATCGGCTTTCAGTCGTTCATCAACATGGGCGTGAATCTGGGCGCGTTGCCTACCAAGGGTCTGACCTTGCCGCTGATGAGTTTCGGTGGTTCGGCGGTGCT
>CALMCS010000160.1 GCA_937862875.1 uncultured Comamonadaceae bacterium | reverse complement strand
ACGACCTACCGCTTACAAGGCGGGTGCTCTACCAACTGAGCTAAACCGGCGAAGCTCTTATTCTAGCTGCGGTTTTTGTGCCTTTTTGGAAAAAGACGACTTTTTTTTATTATTTCACCAACTTCAACGATGGACGAGCCCCAGACCCGGCCGGAGGCTTGGGCGGAGGAGCGTCCTCATCGAAGGATTCTACATTCGAATTACCCTCTACCGGCACCAGTTGCGGCGCAGTGCGCTCAACGGGGCTTTCGCCGGTCGATGGAGCCTGTGCGGCATCGGTGGCGTCCAGAGGAACCGGAGCCAGTCCTTGCAGCACATTGCCCGACAAGTTGTCGACCGGGGGCGGAAATGCCATCCCCTGTCCATTCTCGCGGGCATACACCGCCACCACGCGACCCACAGGAACCATGATTTCGCGAGCAATGCCGCCGAAGCGGGCATTGAACTCGATGAAATCATTGCCCAACTGCAGACCGCTGGTCGCGTCGTAGCTGGCATTCAGCACAATCTCGCCATCTTTCACGAACTCACGCGGGACCTGGGTGGTCTCGTTCACGCTGACTACGATGTAGGGCGTAAAACCATTGTCCAGGCACCATTCGTGAATCGCGCGGATCAGATAGGGCCGAGTGGAAGTGATTTCCGGTGCGTTGATCATGTTGTGCGGGCTTGAGGGTGCAAGTGCAATTATTTCAGCAAGCTGAAATTACTTGCGCATGACCTTTTCGGACGGTGTCAGTGCTTCGATGTAGGCAGGACGCGAGAAGATGCGCTCTGCGTACTTCAGCAGCGGAGCAGCATTCTTGCTGAGTTCGATGCCGTAGTAGTCCAGACGCCAGAGCAGCGGCGCAATGGCCACGTCCAGCATCGAGAAGTTCTCACCCAGCATGTACTTGTTCTTCAGGAACACGGGGGCCAACTGTGTCAGGCGATCGCGGATGTGCGAACGGGCCTTTTCCAGTGCCTTGTCGTTGCCCTTGGAAGCACGCGACTCGAGCGTGTTCACGTGCACGAACAGTTCTTTTTCGAAGTTCAGCAGGAACAGGCGCACGCGTGCACGATCCACTGGATCGCCGGGCATCAGTTGTGGGTGCGGGAAGCGCTCGTCGATGTATTCGTTGATGATGTTCGACTCATACAGAATCAGGTCGCGTTCCACGAGGATTGGCACCTGACCGTAAGGATTCATCACATTGATGTCTTCGGGCTTGTTGTAGAGATCCACATCGCGGATTTCAAAATCCATGCCCTTCTCGAACAAAACGAAACGGCAACGATGGGAAAAGGGGCAGGTCGTACCCGAATAAAGCACCATCATGGTGAACGGCTCCTAAAAAGTCAAAAAGAGTGGACGCTTGCGCGTCCACTCCGAACCAGCCGCGCAAAAATGCCGGCCAGCCTCACAAGGCAATATCGCGATTACTTGACGTCTTTCCAGTAGGCTGCGTTGAGCCTCCATGCGATGAACGTACAAATTCCAAGGAAGAACAGAACCCAGACGCCCACGCGAACCCGCGTATTTTGCGCTGGTTCGCCCATCCACTGCAGGTAGTTCACAAGATCACCTACAGCTTGGTCGTATTGAAGGGGCGTCATAGTACCAGCCGACACCTGTTCCATACCCTTGAATACTTGAGTTGGATGGCCGTGGCTTTCGACTTCTTCAAAGATCGGGCGGCGAACGCCCTGCATCTGCCAGAGCGGATGCGGCATGGCCACACTCGGGAAAGCCAGGTTGTTCCAACCCGTAGCCTTGGTGTCGTCGCGATAGAACGTGCGCAGGAAAGTATAGAGATAGTCCGCGCCCGTACCTTGATGACCCGCACGCGAACGTGCAATCAGGGTCAGGTCGGGAGGGGTTGCACCAAACCAATCCTTGGCCTGCTTCGGATCAATCGCGGCCTTCATCGTCTCACCGACCTTGTCGGTTGTAAACAACAGGTTGTCCTTGATCTGCTGATCGGTCAGACCGATGTCCTTCAGGCGGTTGAAGCGCATGAAGGAGGCCGAGTGACAGTTCAGGCAGTAGTTGACGAACAGCTTGGCTCCGTTTTGCAGGGACGCCGTGTTGCTCATGTCGACTGGGGCCTTGTCCCAGGAAATGCCCCCCTCGGAGGCTTGCGCGGCGCCGGCAAAGATGCCGAACGCAGCGATGGCGGTCAAGATGATTTTCTTCATTGTGTTCGACTCCAGCTAGGCTCAATGCGCCGCAAAGGTGACACGATCAGGAACTGGTTTGGAATCACCCAAACGGCTCCACCAAGGCATCAACAGGAAGAAGCCGAAGTAAAACAGCGTGCCCACTTGCGATACGCGCTCACCGATCGGAGATGGTGGCTGCACACCCAGGTAGCCCAGGATCACGAACACCACGACGAAGATGGCGTACATGTACTTGTGCCATGTCGGACGGTAGCGGATCGAGCGTGCGGGACTGTGATCCAGCCAAGGCAGGAAGAACAGAATGATCACAGCGCCACCCATCACGACCACACCCCAGAACTTGGCATCGATCGACACCATCAGAGCGATCGCCACAGCGGCGACCACCACCATGCCGGCCTTGACGAAGTTCGGCAGCTTGGACTTGAACACACCGAAGCCGGCACCGAGCACCACGCAGGCGATCAGGGCATACATCATCTCGCCGGTGATGGCACGCAGCATCGAATAGAACGGCGTGAAGTACCAGACAGGAGCGATGTGATTTGGCGTCTTCAGAGCGTCGGCCGGGATGAAGTTGTTGTACTCGAGGAAGTAGCCACCGAACTCAGGCGCGAAGAACACGATCGCCGAGAAGATCAGCAGGAACACGCAGACACCGAAGATGTCGTGCACCGTGTAGTAAGGGTGGAACGGGATGCCGTCGAGCGGATGGCCCTTGGCGTCCACTGGCTTGCCGGGACCCTTGATTTCGATGCCATCGGGGTTGTTGGAGCCCACGTCGTGCAGCGCCAGCAAGTGGGCAACGACCAGACCCAGCAGCACCAGCGGCACAGCGATCACGTGGAAGCTGAAGAAGCGGTTCAGGGTGGCATCGCCCACAACGTAATCACCGCGGATCAGCAGCGCCAGGTCAGGACCGACGAAAGGAATCGCGGCAAACAGGTTCACGATCACCTGAGCGCCCCAGTACGACATCTGGCCCCAAGGCAGCAGGTAGCCCATGAACGCTTCGGCCATCAGGCACAGGAAGATCGCGCAGCCGAAGATCCAGACCAGCTCGCGCGGCTTGCGGTAGCTGCCGTAGAGCAGTCCGCGGAACATGTGCAGGTACACCACCACAAAGAACGCGGACGCGCCGGTGGAGTGCATGTAGCGGATCAACCAGCCCCATGGCACGTCCCGCATGATGTATTCGACCGAGGCAAAGGCCACGGCCGGAGCGCCGATCACGCCACCCACCGGGTTGCCGTCGGGCTTGTAGTGCATCACGAGGAAAATTCCGGTCACGATCTGGATCACCAGCACCAGAAGTGCGAGCGAGCCGAAGATGTACCAGAAGTTGAAGTTCTTCGGAGCGTAGTACTCCGACATGTGCACTCGATAGGCATCGAATGCCGTGGGGAAGCGGTTCTCCAGCCAGTTGGACGCCTTGGCCGTGGCCGAGGCGTTGGGGGAGACTTCCTTGAATTCGCGGTATTCAGACATGCTGTTCTCCCTCAAGCCTTCTTGTCTTCACCGATGATCAATCGGGTGTCAGACAGGTACATATGAGGTGGAACCTCGAGGTTGTCCGGAGCGGGCTTGTTCTTGAACACGCGACCCGCCAGGTCGAACGTCGAACCGTGGCACGGACACAGGAAGCCGCCGTTCCAGTTGTCTGGCAGCGAGGGCTGTGGCCCCGTCTGGAATTTGTCGACCGGCGAGCATCCGAGGTGCGTGCAGATGCCGACCACCACCAGAAACTCTGGCTTGATGGAACGGGCTTCGTTGCGCGCATAGACGGGCGTGAACTCGTCGGGCTTGCGCAGCGATTGGGGGTCTGCCAGTTGCGAGTCAAGCGCCGGCAGCTCCGCCAGCTGCGCCTTGGTGCGCCTGACGATCCACACGGGCTTGCCGCGCCACTCCACCGTCATCTTTTCCCCTTCTTGCAGAGCGGAAATATCCACCTCTACCGGGGCGCCAGCGGCCTTGGCCTTTTCAGACGGCTGAAAAGTGCTTACGAAAGGAACGGCAACTGCAATGCCGCCCGCAGCACCAGCACAGCCAGACGCAATTAACCACGTCCGTTTACTGGAGTCGATCCGGGATTCACTCATGGGGGTCCTCGATATGCATCGCTAATATGGGTCAACAATAAATTGTAGCGGAGTGAAAATGGTTAAAGCACCATAGCAATCTCCCTTAAGCTACGCAATACTTCAGTGTTTTCATCTATATCAAAAGGAATTCATTTATGAGTTTTATGAAAGAGTTCCGCGAATTCGCGGTAAAGGGCAACGTCGTCGATTTGGCCGTTGGTGTGATCATTGGTGCTGCTTTCGGCAAAATCGTGGACTCCGTCGTCAACGATTTGATCATGCCCCTGGTCAGCCTGGTCTTCGGCAAGCTCGACTTCTCCAACCTGTTTGTCGCTCTAGGCACCGTCCCTGAAGGCACGGCGCACACACTGGAGGCGGTTCGCAAGGCCGGCGTGCCGGTTTTTGCCTACGGCAACTTCATCACCGTGGCGGTGAATTTCATCATTCTGGCGTTCATCATTTTCATGATGGTCAAGCAGATCAACCGCATGAAACGCGAGGCTCCAGCCGAGGCTCCAGCACCGGCCGCAACGCCCGAAGACATCGTTCTGCTGCGCGAAATCCGCGACAGCCTCAAACGCTAATTTGGCTTTTTTACAACAGTCAAACGAAAAACGCCGCTCATCCGAGCGGCGTTTTGCATTTGATAACAATACAGTTATATTTGCGACTGCTTATATAGCAACGGAAAAGTCCGCCAGTTTTTTCGCAACCAAAATAGACTCAATCAAACTGTCAGCGTCCGCGATTCCCTTTCCTGCAATATCAAATGCAGTGCCATGATCGGGACTGGTGCGCACAAGTGGTAAACCGAGTGTCACATTAACGCCTTTATCGACGCCCAAATACTTCACTGGGATTAACCCTTGGTCGTGATACATCGCGATCACCACATCAAACTCACCGAGCTGCTGTGGCGTGTTGCGGGCGCGCATATAAACCGTGTCTGGTGCGAACGGGCCGCGTGCATCGATACCTTCTGCCTGCGCGGCGGCAATCGCCGGCGCAATGATTTCAATCTCCTCGCGCCCGAATAAACCGCCCTCGCCTGCATGCGGATTCAATCCGGCCACGCCAATGCGCGGTGCGCGGCCCAGCGCTTTGGTCAAGGCCACGTGGGTAATGCGCAAGGTCTGCAACACGTTGTCGAAGGTGACCGCTTCGATCGCATCGCGCAGCGACATGTGAATGCTGACGAGCACGGTGCGCAACTCGTCGTTGGCCAGCATCATGCGCACCGGCATCTGCGCGATCGATGTGCCGGCGAACTGTGCGGCTTCCGCCTGCAGCAATTCGGTGTGTCCGGGAAAGCTCACACCCGCCAGCGACAGCGCCTCCTTGTGCAGCGGCGCGGTAC
Organism: uncultured Comamonadaceae bacterium; assembly: GCA_937862875.1. GTDB lineage: Bacteria > Pseudomonadota > Gammaproteobacteria > Burkholderiales > Burkholderiaceae_C > Diaphorobacter_A. The sequence continues at coordinate 4,130 of CALMCS010000160.1, read as the reverse complement.
ACATCGCAGCGACCTCGCCGTTCAGCGCGGCGCGCGCGGCCCAGACCACGCATTCGGCGGCGGCATGGCCACCGGCTTCGGTGATCTGCCCCCACGGAACATCGCTGGCCAATCCCGGCAGCTCGAGCACCGGAACGCAGCGCATCGGCGCATGCAGGGCATCCTGCACGCTGCCAAGCCGGGCCACCGGTATCTGCAGGCCACTGGAATCCGCCACGCACTGCGCTGCCCGTCGCAGCGTCGCCACGTTGCCCACGACAAAGCAATGCCGCAGCGCCTCGGGTGCATCCCGAAACGCTTTGACAATGATTTCCGGGCCAATACCTGCCGGGTCACCTTGCGTGATCACCAAGGGCTTTGCTGCTTGCATCGCGATGCTGCTTTCAGAAGTTTTCAAGTGCCGTGTGCATGAATGCACGCCCCGCCATCAGTTATCAGGCATCAGGCCGGGTTGTCGATGTCGATGAACTGGTGCGCAAGGCCCAACTGCTGGGCCACGTGGGCCGCCACCGCAGGCGCGCCGTAACGCTCGGTCGCGTGGTGTCCGGCGGCAATGAAGGCCACGCCGGTCTCGCGCGCCAGATGCGCCTGGGGCTCGGAAATTTCACCGGTGATGAAGGCGTCCGCGCCGGCCGCGATGGCCGATTCGAAAAAGCCCTGCGCGCCGCCCGTGCACCAGGCCACGCGGCGAATCGGACGATCGCCCTGCGCCTGGACCAACACCACGGGACGTCCGAGTTGCAACTGCACGTGATCGGCCAGCGCCTGCGCGTTGGCAAATTCACCATCGCCGACCACACCCAGATCCTGATCGCCAAAGCGCGCATCGGGCGTCAGACCCAACACGCGGCCCAGCTGCGCGTTGTTGCCCAGCGTCGGGTGCGCGTCGAGCGGCAGGTGGTACGCATACAGATTGATGTCGTGTGCCAGCAGCAATTGAATGCGCTGCTTCATCCAGCCGGTGATGCGGCCGTCCATGCCACGCCAGAACAGGCCGTGATGGACAAAGATGGCATCGGCCTTCTGCTCGATGGCGGCCTCGATCAGCGCGCGACTGGCCGTCACGCCGCTGACGATGCGGGAGATGTTTTCCTTGCCTTCGACTTGCAGGCCGTTGGGCCCGTAGTCCTTGAAGCGCACGGGCTGGAGCAGCTCGTCGAAGGTCTTCAGCAGTGTCTGTCGATTCACGCTGGGAGTGCTGGTATGGCTCATGCCTGCATTCTCCCAGAAGGCATGAGTCCCAAGCGCATGGCGGCTGCGGTTGTGGTTACCGTTGCCGTCCAATCAGCGCTTGGCTTCGGGTTGCCAGCCTTTCGAGGCCAGCGGCCAGAAGCCCAGCAGAAAGCCCAACACGCCCATCGCCGCCACGTAATGTGCGGGGGCCATCACGTCGTGCTGTTGCCAGACGCTGATCAGAATCGGCGTCAGGCCACCGAACACCGCGTAGGCCATGTTGTAGGCAAACGAAAGGCCCGTGAAGCGCACGGCAGGCGGAAAGGCGCGCACGCCGGTGATCGGCAGCAGCGCGATCGAGCCGCAGAAGAAACCGGCCAGCGCATAGGTCCACACCAGCGACTGCGGCGTGCCGGGCAGGCCGAGATAGAACACGTACGAGGTGATGGCCAGGCCGCCCCAGCCGATCAACATCACGGCCTTGGTGCCGATGCGGTCGGTGGCCCAACCGCAGACCGCACAGCCGATCGTCAAGGTCAGCGTCGCGGCGACGTTCGCCTGCAACGACAGGGTCGGGGGAACGTGAAACACCTTTTGCATGAAGACCGGCGTCATCAGGATCACGACCACCACGGTGGTCGACAGCACCCAGGTCATCAGCGCCACCAGCAGCATGGCGGGACGGTGCTCGCGCAGCACGGTCTTCACCGGCAGCTCGCTGGCCACGCGCTTGCGTGCGGAGAGTTCCTTGAAGATCGGTGTCTCTTCCAGAAAGCGGCGCAGATACACCGACACGAGGCCGAACACGCCGCCCAGAATGAACGGAATGCGCCATGCAAACTCGTTGATTTCCGACGCGCTGTAATGCGTGTTGATGGCCACGGCCACCAGCGATCCCAGCAAGATGCCGCCGGTGATGCCCGAGGTGAGCGTGCCCACGGCAAGGCCGTAATGGCGCTCGGGGACATGCTCCGCGACGAACACCCAGGCTCCGGGCATTTCACCGCCGATGGCAGCGCCTTGCAGCACCCGCATCGCCAGCAGCAACAGCGGCGCGGCAATGCCGATCGAGGCATAGGTGGGCAGCAGGCCGATCACCAGCGTCGGCACCGCCATCAGGAAAATCGACAGCGTGAACATGCGCTTGCGGCCGAGCTTGTCGCCGTAGTGCGCAATGATGATGCCGCCGATCGGGCGCGCCAGATAGCCGGCGGCGAAGATTCCGAGGGTCTGCAACTGGCGCAGCCAGTCCGGCATGTCTGCCGGGAAAAACAGTGCGCCCAGAATATTGGCGAAGAAGACATACACCACGAAGTCGTAGAACTCGAGCGTGCCGCCCAGCGCCGAGAGGCTGAGCGTCTGGTAATCTTTTTTGTTGAGAGAGCGTTGCGGCCCGTCTGCCGCAGAAACGGCATGTGGCGCGGTGGCCGAGGTCTTTGTGGTCATGACATGGTTCAGTAGTTCAGATGAACAACTGCACGACGGATGGCGAATGGATCGCGCCACAGCGTTCGACCTTCACAGGCTTACCGGTTAGGCATCTGGGAGACGAGCGATCCGACAGGTGATGGTTCGGATGGCATGGAACGGGAGGCCGTGACAGTTGATTACATCCTAAGGGTTTACCCAATACCCCAACGGAATCGCGCCAAACAACCATTGGATGCGCGTGGTTGAAGCAAAACCCGAGGCACGCGCTCTGGCGGGGGATGCCTCGTGGGACGGCAAACGCGCGACAATGGGTTTTTTGCCAACTTACAAAGATCTCCAACATGAAGCGCTTCTGGCTGCTTTTTTCTCAGGCCGTCACCGTCTTGCTCGCCGCGTACTTTGTGGTGGCCACGCTGCAACCCACGTGGCTGCACAAGGGCGCATCGCGCAGCGGCGCTGGCATCAACCTGATCGAAGCCCCACCCGCCCCGAGAACCGAGCCACCCGCCGGCAGCCTGAGCGGCGCGGCGCGCAAGGCCTCGCCCGCCGTGGTCAGCATCAACACCAGCAAGGCGGCGCGCAAATCGCGCAGCAATGACCCCTGGTTCGAGTTTTTCTTCGGTGACCAAGCCAACAACCAGGCCCAGGTGGGTCTGGGCAGTGGCGTGATCGTCAGCCCGGACGGTTTCATCCTCACCAACAACCACGTCGTGGAAGGTGCGGACGAGATCGAGGTCACCCTCACCGACTCGCGCCACGCCAAGGCCAAGGTGATCGGCACCGACCCGGACACCGATCTCGCGATCCTGAAGATCGATCTGGACAAGCTCCCGGTCATCGTGCTCGGCGACTCGGACCAGCTCGCCGTGGGCGACCGCGTGCTCGCCATCGGCAACCCCTTCGGCGTCGGCCAGACCGTGACCAGCGGCATCGTCTCCGCGCTGGGACGCAGCCAGTTGGGCATCAACACCTTCGAGAACTTCATTCAGACCGATGCCGCCATCAACCCCGGCAACTCCGGCGGTGCGCTGGTCGATGTGAATGGCAACCTCATGGGCATCAACACCGCCATCTATTCGCGCTCCGGCGGCAGCATGGGGATTGGCTTTGCGATTCCGGTCTCGGTGGCGCGTCAGGTGCTCGACGGCATCGTCAAGGACGGTCAGGTCACCCGTGGCTGGATTGGTGCCGAGCCCAACGAACTGTCGCCTGAATTGGCCGAAACCTTTGGCGTGAAGAGCTCCGAAGGCGTGATCATCACCGGCGTGCTGCAGGACGGCCCCGCCGCACAGGCAGGTCTGCGTCCCGGCGACATCATCGTGAAGGTGGGCGACAAGCCGATCAACAACGTCTCCGAACTGCTCACCTCGGTGGCGGCGCTCAAGCCCGGTGTCGAAAGCAAGTTTCTGCTGCGCCGTGGCGATCAGGAAGTCGATATCTCGATCGTCCCCGGGGTTCGCCCCGCAGCGCCCAAGCGCGTTCAGCGTTGAGGTGATTCAGAAAACGGGGTGCATCGCGCGATGCAC
>CALMCS010000159.1 GCA_937862875.1 uncultured Comamonadaceae bacterium | reverse complement strand
GGTTTCCATCCAGCTATTCTCACGTCACTGGAGCTAAATAGATACCCCTTACATATTTACAGTATATCCAGCTCCTGCCAGAATGTTGCCATGTGTACCTACTACGAGGTCCCGGGCCGAGAGCAGCTGGTGATGCACTTCGCTGACGTGCCCGAGCAAGAGTGGCGCGACAAGATGAGCCCGCTGTACCGTGGGCCCTTCCTACGGGCCAAGGGCGAGGCAGAGCGCAAGCTGGTGGTGGGTCAGTGGGGCATGATCCCGCCGAACTCCAAGACACACATCCCCACCGGCAAGGACGGCAAGCGCCTGAGCACCGTCAACGCCCGGCGCGAGGGCATGGCCAAGTCATGGACCTACGGCGGCCCGTGGCGCAAGGGGCAGCGCTGCATCATCCCGGCGCAGCTGTACGTCGAGCCCTACTGGGGCACCGGCAAACACATCCCCTGGCAGTTTGAGCGCGCGGATGGCGAGCCCTGGGGTCTGGCGGGCCTTTGGGGTGAGTGGACCGACCCGGTCACGGGCGAGGTGCCGCCCAGCTACACCATGATCTTAGGGGGGTCTCACGTTACTTAGCTGTCCCGCCTGCTAGATTCCCCGGTTTCCCCGAATTGCCTCTTTGAGGCGAGTAGCGGGAGGGGGTCCGGGGGAGGGACAATGCGTGTGGATAACAAGGTGCTCGACCGCTGGCAACAGCTGGATGCAAGCCAGGTACTTATTGCTGTCGCGGACTACGCAAAGGAGGACAGTTCGTTTGTGCCGGCGAAAAATGCGGCGACTACGCGGTGGCAGGCCCGAGTCGGACAGAGCGAGTTCGAGCTGCTGTTGACCGGGCCGAAATTCTGGGATGCCCGGGCCAACCGTGGTGGGGGCGGTGCCGTGGATCTGGTGATGCACCTCAATGGCTGCCACTTCAAGCCCGCCGCGGCGTTCCTGGTGGAACGCGGGCTGTGAGGTTGTTTCTCTCGGACGAAAGCCTAGTCGTGCAGGGTCGCGCCTTCGTGGGCTTCCCTCTGCTGGTCCATAGAGACGGCACGGCCGTGGAGCCCGCGCAAAGCTTCCTGTGGGACGTGCTCACAACCAATGGGAGGGCGCAGAGTCCACTGACCTGGGCCAAGTATGGCCGGGACATCTACGACTACTTCGCGTTTCTCGACGCCAACGAACTGGATTGGCAGACCGTCCCCTCGAGAGGCATGCCGAGCGTCGTGGACTGGTATCGCGACTGGTCCAAGGGGGAGATCGGTCTTGATTCGGTCACGATCAACGCCAGGCTGCGTCTGATTGCTCGGTTCTACCGATGGGCCCAGCAAATGGGTTTCATCAAGCAATTGCCCTTCCGCTATCAGGTCGTCCGCGTAGCGCGCACACCGGGGTTCCTGGCGCACGTGGACGCGTCAGCGAACCTGGTCGAGGTGCCCAGTGCGATGCTGTCTCAGAAGTCGGCGCCAATTAAATTCCTCACGATGGAACAGGTGCTGGTGTGCCTCGGTGTCCTGAGCAACATAACCCACCGCATGATGTTCGAGCTCATGGTCCGCTGCGGATTGCGCCAGATCGAATGCAGGACCTTCCCGGTCAAGTACCTGTTCGACCCGGCCAGACGGCGCGACTTGGTGCAGGGCCAAATGATCCGCTTACCTTTGAGCAACAAGGACATGAAGCTCAAGTATGACAAGCCGCGCGCTATCGACGTCCCTTATGACCTGATGGAAGACCTTTGGTGGTATGCCGCGCGACACCGCAAATCACGTCAGCGGGCGGCTGGTGCCGGCGCAACCAGCACGTCTTTGTTCCTCACTCAGAACGGGACCCCTTATGGAGACACAGCCCTCACCGACATCTTCGTGGCCCTGGAGAAGCGCGTGGGCTTCAGGGTGCGCCCCCATATGCTTCGGCACACCTATGGAACGTACACGCTGTGGAAGCTGCGGAAGGTCGGCTTCGACGGAGAGCCATTGCTCTACGTGCGGGATCGGATGGGTCACAGCAGCGTGAGCACCACTTCGATCTACCTGCATCTAATCAATCAATTGGGGGCGCAACTCGTTCTGCTGTGGGAAGACGAAATCGATGCGCTGTTCGGGATCGAGGGATAGCATGGGCCGACAAAGGAAAAACTTCAAGGCCGCAGATCCAGTAGCGATACCGGGGCGTCCAGAAGCGACGGAGCCAGCATCAGCGGAAGTCGCGCTCCCCAAAAACCCCACCAGTACTCACAAGATCGACCTGGGCGAGTGGCTGGGCAAGGGTATTGACGAATGGGTGGTCAGCTGCTCGCTGCAGCTGCGCGCCTTCATTCAAGCCAAAACCGTAGCGCCGTCCTCAGTCGTCTCCTACGGCAAGGCGCTGAGATACTTCTTCGACTATCTCGCGACCGAAGGCGCCTTGGCCGGTCCCGCTGGGTTGGACCGTAGGCAGCTGGACCAATACGTTGCCTGGCTGAAAGCTGGCAGAGGCCCCGGTAGCGAGGTCTCACAGAAGAATGCCTACAGCCACACTAAGTCAGTTCTACAAGGGTTGATCGACCGGCGCGTGATCGAACCGCAGGACGGCCTGTTCCCGGCCAACCCCTTCCCCTCGATCAACAGCAAGAAAAAGGGCCAGACTCCGCTGTCTCAGGCCGAACGAGTCAGGCTGGCAGATGCCTTGCGAGCTGACGTCATCGCGTTGCACAACGGGACGTTCAATGCCTCCAACGGACAAGCCCTGACGGTGTATGCCTTGGCGCTCGCGATGCGAACCGGCCTGAACACCACGCCACTGCTGGAACTCAAGCGGGACTGCCTGAAGCCGCATCCGTTCATGCCGCGCATGCGCCTGATCGAGGCGTTCAAAGGACGGGGGAATGCCACCCAGATCAAGGCCCTTCGATATACGCGCAGCGTCGAGGTGCCCACGTCGATCCCCATGGACGGCGTCGCGCTCTTCGAGCATCTGCTCAAACGCACCGAGCCACTGGTGGCCATCGCCCCAGCGGAGCTCAAGGACAGCGTTTGGCTTTACCAGGCGCAAGCCAAGGCCCACTGGGGTACGCTGACCAAACTGGATGGATCGGTACTCGGCTACAACGTCGCCGGCTTCGTGAGCCGGCACGGCCTTCTCGGTGACAACGGCCGGCGGCTCGCTCTGAATGCCTCCCGCCTGCGCAAGACGATGGAGAACAGGCTGTGGCGTTTGAGCAATGGCGACCTGTTCACGGTGGCGGCCATCATGGGCCACGACCCCAAGGTCGCTGACCAGAGCTACCTGTCGGTCACCGACGAGATGAGGTCGAACGCTGTCTTCGTGGGCGAGGCCTTGCCCGACACATACCGCACGGCAAAAGGGCCTACGCCACCGCCACTGGAGCGCACACCAACTGGGCGCTGCAAGGACAGCCTTCACGGCGACCGGGCACCCAAGGACGGCACGCACTGCATCGATTTCTTGAGCTGCTTCAGCTGTCGCAGCTACACCGTGGTCGGCACCAGTGAAGACCTGCACCGCCTCTTCAGCTTCTACTGGTTCCTGGAAGCCGAGAGCAGGAACACGAGGTCCCGCGAATGGGCTGAATACTTCACGCTCATACGCACTCAAATTGACCTGTTCACCATGGACAAATTCGATGAGGAACTGGTGACCCAGTCCAGAGAGGCCGCCCGCAGCAAGCCTCTGAAATTCTGGAGTCGGTACCGCATCTCGGGAGGCGCACTTGCCTAGCCACGCACAACCATCGATGGCCCCGGCAACCGCCCCTGACGGCGCGCCAGCTGACCTGGTCGTCAGCTCTGCGCCGGGCCCGGCCGGCGCCACCCAAGTCCTGAGCCGTTACCGCGACGACGTGTGGGAGCTGTGGCCCTACTTCGAGCAGTCGAACCTGACCCCCAGCAGCAAGCGCATCGACTGGGCAAACGTTCCTGAGCAATTCAGGGCCGAGTGCAAGGCGGTGGTCTACCGCTACTGGAAGGAAGGCTTGCCGGGAACGACTCCTCCGATTGCCCGTTCAATCGTGATGCTGACGTGGCATATGGTCGTGGTGTTCAAGTATCTCGCGCAACTCGGCGTGCGCGGCCTGGGCCAGGTGCATCCGATCCACATATCGGGGTTCATCCATCACCGGCGCACAGTGGACCGCGTCAAGTCAGGCACGCTCGTTCGCAACTTGCTTGGAATCGAACTGCTGTACCGATTCCGCTCAGAAGGTGTCGACTCCTTGGGCTTCCATCCTTGGCCGGGCTCATCGGCGGGTGACCAGGCGGGCCACACCGGCCCGGCCCGCTCCACTGGGGGTACGGCCTTGATCCCGCCGGCGGTGCTCCAGCAGCTCTACGTCACCGCCGAGGGCCTGCTGGCACGGGCGGACATCATGCTCAACGACCGGGACCTCGGCTTGCGCCTCACCGGATTCGATCCTGAGCTCAATTTACTCAGGGATGCGTGCTTCTTCCTGCTGGGCGTGCTCACTGGCATGCGATGCGAAGAGATCGCAGGCATTGAAGTTGGCGCAGGCCGCAAGGAGCGCAAGGAGGGCCTCGTCTACAACTGGGTCCAAAGCATCGAACACAAGACGAAAAAGGGGCGCGTTGAGTATCTGATGCCCGCCGTCGGCCACCGGGTGCTGAAGGTCATGGAGCGCTGGTCGGCGCCGCTGCGCCAGGAGCTCCAGAGTTGCGTGCTTCAACTGGAGGCCAACCACTCGCCCGTCGGCCTGCCAGAACGCATGCGTGTGCTTGCGGCCGCACGGGCGGACTGCAACCGCCTGTTCCTGGGCCGGGCAGGCCCGACACCGCAGATCCGGACCGTGTCCGGCCTGCATTGGGCCGGCCGGATGAAAGGCTTTGCCGCCTACGCCGGCGTTGATTGGCGCCTCTCGCCTCACCAACTGCGCCGGGCGTACGCCTGGACCTTCGTGCGGCATCGCCTGGGAAATGTCCTCTTCCTCAAGGAGCAGTTCAAACACTCGAGCATCGAGATGACGCAGCTGTATGCGGCGAACCCTATGCAAGATGACGCGCTGTTTGAAGACCTGTTCACGGAGATCAGTGCCCGAAAAGTCGAGCTGATCGAAGGCTGGCTCCACGCGGATACGCCCCTGGCGGGGCGCGCCGGCCAGCGAATCGTGAGCATGCGGGCCCACGACTTCCCTAGCCGCGAAACTCTCATCGAGGAGACGGCCGATTGGATCAATATCCGCAGCACCGGCCATTCGTACTGCTTGGCCCAGGATGATGGCTGTGGCGGGGCCGGTCTGTATGAGCCGTGGCGGTGCGGCGCCTGCAATGACTCTGTGATCGACAGTTCCCAGCGGATCGCGTGGCAGGCAATACACGCCCACCAACTGGAGCTCCAAGTGGAGGCCCGCGAGTTGGGACCGGCAGCGGTCCAGCGCGTGCAACGAGACCTCCACCGGGTCGAAGACGTCTTGAAGCAGCTGGGGCCGGGGATCGAACCGCTATGAAAGCCAGATGGGACCGACGCCAGGCGCCCGAAGAGGTTCGCGGGCGCAATCGAGACACAACGACCGCCGATCTGTGGGAGGCTCTGGCACGCCTGCAGCGTGCCGAGGCCGTTCCGACGATCACAGCCCTAGCGGTCGAGGTCGGCGTCACTCCAGCGTTGATTCACAACCGCTACCCGGATGTCGCGAAGGAGGTTCGCCGCCTGAGCGGCCGAGAGCCCGGCGCAAGCGAGGACAGCCTCAAGGCGGCGCTCAAACGCGAACAGGAGACTGCCCGTGATTTGCGCGCCGAGAACTTGGACCTGCGCAAGCAGCTTCAGGCCATGGCCTCGGTGAACGAAGCGCTGCGGCAGGAGGTCAGGATTCTGCATGCGACCGGCCACGCGAAGGTCGTGAGCTTCGTGCCCGGGGCACCGACACGCTAGTCGAATAGGGAAGCTGTTTGAGGAACGGCCTTAGCCGGCGCTCGCTCGACCGGCTCGCCGGTGGCTGCCAGGCGCTCAGGCGGACAAGCCTGCATGAAGTCCATCGAGCCTTCGGCGGGCGCGTCCAGCCAGGCGTCGTACTGGGATTCGTCCAGCAGGACGACCATACGCTTCTCTTCGCCTGGGCGGTGATAGTTGCACATGACGGGATGGGAGTCGGCGTTGACCGTCATGAGCGTGAAGGTATGAACGCGCTCTCCTGCAGGCGAATGCCAAGTGTTCCATAGCCCGGCGATCGCCAAGGGGCTGCCGTAGGCCGCGCTGATACGTGTGGGCACGTGCACGTTCGAGCGCCAGTCTGGCTCGTAGATGGCCTCAGCCGGGACAATGCAGTGCTGGGCCTTCTTCCAAGCGGCCTGGAACGGCCTCGCGGTGGCAACTGTTTCGGAGCGGGCGTTGTACGTCAGCTTCACCTTGCGCATATCGGTGGCCCAGAAAGGGATCAGGCCGAACCGCGCGACAACGGCCTCGCGCTCAGGAACCGCCTCGTCGCCCGATTCGAGCTCGGGCGGGCGCCTCACGATGGGCGCAAAGCGTCCTGGAAAGACATCTCGATCGAGAACATCCAAGCCGCTGTCGCGGATGGCTCGAAAGAATTCGCGCAGCCGCGCTGCGTCAAGAACCGAGTGGTAACGAGCGCACATTCTTTGAATTCTGCTTGGCCGCGCGCTCAAGTCCACCCAGGATGCCGCAGTTGACCGCGGCACGGCCAACCGAGCAGCTGCGGTGCAGTGAGCGCAATTCGGCTTCCAACGCCTTCAGCTCCCGGATGCGGACCACGACCTGCTCGATGTGACTTGCAATCAGCTCATCCACGACGCCGCAATTCTCGGAAGGAGCGTCTTTGAAGTGCAGCAGCGTGCGGATCTCAGCCAGCGTCATGTCCAGGCTGCGGCAGTGCCGAATGAAGGCGAGCCGCTGGGCGTGCTCAGCCGTGTAGCTGCGGTAGTTCCCCTCGGTCCGGGCGGGGGACGGCAGCAGTCCCTCGCGCTCGTAGAAGCGGACCGTTTCGGGAAGCGTATTGGTGGCCTTGGCCAGGTCGCCGATCTTCATGGATGAGCCGCCCTTGCAGCGGGCTTGACTTTGTAGTTGCTAGAGGGTTTCCAATTATGCAGTCCGAGGAATACCCATGAGCGCCACCACAAAATTCGAAAGTACCTTTGCCGTTCCGAAGATGGATTGCCCGTCCGAGGAGAACATGATCAAGATGGCCTTGCAAAGCGTCGAAGGCGTGCAGTCGCTCACCTTCGACCTGCCGGGCCGAAAGCTGGTGGCCGTGCATCGCGCGCCGGTCGCCGAGGTGTTGCAGCGTCTCGAACCGCTGGGCTTGGGCGCGAAGCTGGTGCATTCGGCCGCGGTAGACGATAGCGCCGCCGGCAGCTTCAAGAGCACCTTCCATGTCCCGAAGATGGATTGCCCATCGGAAGAGAACATGATCAAGTTGGCCCTGCAAGACGTTCCCGGGGTGAAATCCCTGTCCTTCGACTTGGCCAACCGCAAGCTGACCGCAGTGCATGGCGCTCCGGTGGCGCAGGTCCTGCAACGCCTGGAGCCGTTGGGTCTGGGCGCCAAGCTGCTGGAATCGGACGCGGTCATGGGTGACGACGATGAAATCGACCCGCCTGACAATGCGGCCGAGGCCAGGCTGCTATGGATACTGCTCTCGATCAATGCGGCCATGTTCGTGATCGAGATCGTGATGGGCTTCATCGCTCAATCGACCGGGCTCATCGCCGACTCGCTCGACATGTTCGCCGACGCTGCGGTGTATGGGCTGTCCCTGTTTGCCGTCGGCCGAGCAGCTGCCCTTAAGACGCGTGCGGCGCACACGGCGGGCTGGTTGCAACTGGCGCTTGCGCTCATGGCACTCAGCGAGGTCGTTCGACGCTTCATCGCCGGGAGCGAACCTGTCTCGGGCCTGATGATGGGGATGGGCCTGGTGGCCCTGATCGCCAACGTCATCTGCCTGGTCTTGATATCCAAGAAGCGGGATGCCGGTGCGCACATGAAGGCAAGCTACATCTTCTCGGCCAACGACGTGATCGCCAATGCGGGCGTGATCCTGGCTGGCTTCCTGGTGGCCATGACCGGATCCAACTACCCTGATCTGGTCATCGGCACCGTGGTGGGTCTGATCGTCTTGAACGGTGCCCGGCGCATCCTGAGTCTCAAATGACGAACCTGACAGCCATAGACGATCGGCAGCGCGGGGCAGCATTTGCTCACCTCGTGGAGCGGGCGAGATCCCGAGGACCTGACCGGTGGAAGGTCCTGGAGGCCGCGCACGTGCTTGGCCAAGAGCGCTTCTGGCTTCATCTGCGGAGTCATTGGTACATGCTGGCCCTGGCCGCGCGTGAGCGTGACGTGCGGGAAGCCGCGGGCCAGCTGTTTAGGATCCTGCTGGTGCCGCTTGGCCACCTCTCGGGCAGGCTGCCGCTTGGCAACCCTGGCCGGGCCACGGTCAGTGCCTTCGCGCCAATGCTGTGAGACCGGAACTCGCTGAAATTCTGTCCGCGTCAATAGCACTCACGGCCGAGCACGGTGCGGCAACGCGCTGAATCCAACCACGGCCCTGCGATCTGGTCTAACCAACAAGAACGATGAAGTATGTCAACCGACCAGCTCGCTGGTATTGCCTTGCGCTTGTAGTCTTTGCCGCAGACCAGACTGCCAAGACCTGGATTCATCTGACCACCCTGCTCGGCTGGTCGCGCGAGGTCGCACCGTTCTTCAGCCTGGTCCACGTACTGAACCCCGGCGCGGCCTTCAGCTTCCTGGCCGGCACCGGCGGATGGCAACGCTGGTTCTTCCTGGCCATCGCCCTGGGCGCGTCGGCCTGGCTCGCTTGGCTGCTCGCCAAGCCGGTGCGCAGCCTCGAGGGCTTGGCTTATAGCCTCATCCTGGGCGGCGCCCTGGGCAATGCCTTCGACCGGGCTGTGCGCGGGTCCGTGATTGACTATCTGGACTTCCACCTGCACGGCTGGCACTGGCCGGCATTCAACATCGCCGACATGGCCATCGTTGGTGGCGCCGTTGGTCTCATTGCATCGTCAGTTCTGGGGCACCGCGAGGCAAACACATCCTCTCGAAGGCACACGTAACTGTTGCCGCTTAGCAGTCCCGACAACAAGGGAGCCCCCCAACCCGCGCGTGCAGGCGTGCTCTGCTGTGCGAAACTTCCTGATGACCAAAGGAATCATCGCGCTTGACGCTGACGGAGTCCTGGACTACGGCTTGGCCTATGCCAGCGCTTGGCAGAAGGCGTTCGGCACGTACCCTGGCGAGCGCGATCCGCTCGCCTACTGGCCCATCGACAGATGGGAAGTGGAGCGAGTTGAAGGGGATAGGCTTGATCTGCTTCGGCGGGCCTTCGACAACGAGTTCTGGTCATCGATCCCGCCGGTTCCAGGAGCGATTGAGGCGTGCCACAAGCTCGCCGCGGCGGGCTACGAACTGGTATGCGTCACGGCCTTGCCTGCGGAATTCAGGGCAGCTCGCGAGCACAACCTGAGACTGCACGGATTCCCGATTCACCTGGTCCACGCCACCGACAACGTGGCAACGGCCGCGAGCCCTAAGGCCGACACGCTCAACTCCCTAAAGCCGATCGCCTTCGTCGACGACTACTTGCCGTACTTCGTGGGCGTCGATGCCGCGATCCATCGCGCATTGATTTTGCGTGGGATTACCGGGTCGCCCAACGCGGGCGACCTGTTGGTACACACGGATTCGCATCACGCCGACCTTCTTGCGTTTGCGAATTGGTGGTCGCAGCGCGCTGGTGATAAGTGCCGGTAACAGTTA
>CALMCS010000158.1 GCA_937862875.1 uncultured Comamonadaceae bacterium | reverse complement strand
GGAGGAGTACGTAGACCCCGATATCTGGCGAGCGCCAGTCAGGAAGCACGCGCAATAGTTGCCCGGAGCGTACGGCGTCGATCACGGAAAAGAGTGGCAGTAACGTAATCCCTGCATCACGCATCACCACGCCCTGGAGCAATTCCGGCGTATCGGCGATCAGTTGGCCTTGGACGCACACTTGGTCGGTCGCACCATTTTTACCCTCCAGATTCCAGTCCGGCGTGATGGACGGGTTCACCAGACGCAGGCATGCGTGGTCCAGCAGTTGTGCCGGTTCCTGGGGCTCTCCGTGTCGTTGCAAGTAGGCCGGCGAGGCGCACAGGATCGAGAAAGTGGTTCCCAGCCGCCGTGCTACCAATCCCGAGTCGCCTAGAGACTCGGCGAGGTAGAGGCTGACGTCGACGCCTCGCGCCAATAGATCCGGTACATATTGAGAGGTGCTGTATTCGACCGTCAGTTGGGGTTGGTTCGCGCAGAACTCGGCCATGACGGGGGAGACGTAGTGGTGGCCGAAACTGGCCATGCTCTGAACGCGCAGTCGACCCTGGGGGCTGGAGGCCGTGCCTGTGGCTTGGGCCTCTGCCTCGTCCACCAGGGCCAGAACCTCGCGGCAGCGCTCGGCGTAGTCGGCTCCGATATCGGTCAGGGCTCGCTGTCTGGTGGTGCGTTGCAGCAACTTGGCATTGAGCCGTTTTTCCAGGTCGGAAATCAGCCGTGAGACCTGGGCGGTGGTCAGCTCCATTTGCTCGGCTGCCGCGGTGAAGCTGCCACTGTCGATGACGCGAAGAAAAGCCCGCATGGCGTGCAGAAGGCCGCCGTCTAGATTCTTACGCATTACGTAAATATCATTTTCAAAATTGGCTATTGTTGCATCAATCCGTGTCAATGAAAATGCCGTACTACTGTACTTGGCGCGCCTGCGATGCTTCAGGCGTTCATTCAATAGGGTCAGACAAGCCTTATCTTCGGATCGGGCACCCGTTCAATTTCAATAAATAAAAGAGAGACGATATGGATACCGTAGTCAAAGATCTCATTCCGGCCGTGGCCGCGAAGGATGTCTCACTCAACGATAAATATGTTTGCGATGAGGGCATGGCCTATATGAATGGCATCCAGGCCCTTGTGCGCCTGCCGATGTCGCAGACGCGTCGGGATGCACTGAACGGGCGCAGGACTGCGGGTTTCATCTCCGGGTATCGTGGTTCCCCGCTGGGTAACTACGATAGTGCGCTGTGGCAGGTCGGCAAGTTGCTGGACTCCCACAATGTCGTCTTTCAGCCGGGCGTTAACGAAGACTTGGCGGCTACTGCCGCGTGGGGAACGCAGCAAGCCAATCTGGCCGGGCAGGGCAAGTACGACGGGGCCGTGGCCTGGTGGTACGGCAAGGGTCCGGGCGTGGATCGCTCCGGCGACGTCCTGCGCCACGCCAACCTGGCCGGAACCGCCGAACATGGCGGCGTCGTGGCACTTTACGGTGACGATCATTCCTGCAAATCATCCAGCATTCCTCACCAGTCCGAGCATGTGATGATGGGTTGCGGTATTCCGATTTTCTACCCGACATCGGTTCAGCAAGTCCTCGATTTTGGTGCGCACGCGGTGGCGCTGTCGCGCAGCGCAGGGGTGTGGACGTCGATGAAGCTGGTCAGCGAAATCGTGGAGACCTCGGCGTCGGTGAATGTCGAGTTGGGCCGTGTGCGACCCATCTTGCAGCCCGATGCGTTCGCCGTTCCGGGCGGTCTCAACATTCGCTGGCCCGACACTGCGCTGGCCCAGGAAGAGCGCCTGTACCAGAAGCGCTTGCCTGCCGCACTGGCCTACGTAAGGGCCAACTCGATCAATCGCGTGACGTGGGATAGTCCCCATGCGCGGGTTGGAATTGTGGCCAGCGGCAAGGGTTACCTCGATACCGTTGAGGCCTTGCGCATCTTGGGTCTCGAGGGCGCACCGGCGCAACGTTTGGGCCTGCGCCTGTATCAGGTAGGCATGATCTGGCCGTTGGAGCCTCACGGCATCCGCAACTTTGCACATGGGCTGCAGGAACTGATTGTGGTCGAGGAAAAGCGCGCCATTCTCGAGTCGCAGATCAAGGACGAGTTGTATGCGCTGCCAGACCATGCGCGCCCACGCGTCATCGGGAAGTGCTCGGATGGACATGGTGAGTGGAGTACACCGGTCAAGGATGCGCCGCTGATCAGCCACTATGAATTGCAGCCGGAGCCGATTGCAAAAATGCTGGCGGCGCGTTTTCTGCGCATGGAATTGCCCGAGGACCTGAAGCAGCTCATCGAGCAACGGATCAACCAGTTGCACCACGCCGAGCGCGAGTCGCGCCGGGTGATCGACATCTCGGAGCGCAAGGCCTATTTCTGCAGCGGTTGTCCGCACAATTCGTCTACGGTACTGCCCGAAGGCAGCCGTGCGCTGGGTGGTATTGGTTGCCACTTTCTGTCGCTCACGATGGACCGCGGCACGGAAACCTTCTCGCAGATGGGCGGAGAGGGCGCAAGCTGGGTGGGTGCGTCGCACTTCACCAACGAGAAGCATGTGTTCGCCAACATTGGCGACGGGACCTATTTCCACTCGGGTTATCTGGCGATTCGCCAGGCGGTCGCGGCCAAGGTCAACATCACCTACAAGGTTCTTTATAACGACGCCGTGGGCATGACGGGCGGACAGCACGTGGATGGGCAACTGAGTGTTGCGCAACTTACGCGGCAACTTGCGGCAGAGGGCGTGGGTCAGCAGATCATCGTCACGGACGAGCCGGGCCTGCTGAGCGAAGACAAGGGAATCTCCCCCGGCGTCACGATCCGTCACCGCAGCGAGCTCAATGATGTGCAGCGCGAACTGCGCAAGGTACCGGGCGTGACGGCACTGATCTATGCGCAGACCTGTGCGAGCGAAAAACGCCGCCGCCGCAAGCGCAATGAGTATCCAGACCCAGACCAGCGGGCCTACATCAACAGCGAGATTTGCGAAGGCTGTGGAGACTGCTCCAAGAAGTCGAACTGTCTGTCGGTGGAGCCTGTTGAGACCCCGCTGGGAACCAAACGGCAAATCAACCAGAGCAGTTGCAACAAGGACTTCTCGTGTGTCGATGGTTTCTGCCCCAGTTTCGTGACGGTGCACACCAAGGATGTGAAGCGTCCGCCGAAGTTTGAAGGACTGCCCAAGGGCTGGCCCGAGTCGCCGCACATGGAGCAGCTCAAGGCACCGATTCGCATCATCGTGGGCGGTGTGGGTGGCACGGGCGTCGTGACCATCGGTGCGCTGCTGGGCATGGCCGCGCACCTGGAAGGCAAGGCGGCGCGCGTGATGGACATGGCCGGCATGGCGCAGAAGGGCGGCACCGTCTATTCCTATGTGCAACTCGCGGCTCGCGACGAAGATATCTCGGCGACCCGCATTGCGGCAGGGCAGTGTGATCTGCTCATCGGTGCCGATGCCGTGGTGGCCGGCAGCAGCGCCACGTTGTCGCGCCTCAGGGTCGAGGGTCTGGCCATCGTCAACGAAGACGGTTCGCCGACCTCCGAATTCATCAAGTCGCGTGACTGGACCACGCCGCTGGGTGATCTGCTGTCGCGTCTGCGTGGCCGGGTGAGTCAGGGCCGTGTCGTCACCTTGCCTGCCGCAAAAATTGCAACCCAGGTACTGGGCGATGCCATCTTCGCCAACCTGATGCTGCTGGGCATGGCCTGGCAGACGGGCCGCGTTCCACTGTCTCGCGCCAATATCGAAAAGGCGATTGAGCTCAACGGCACGGCGGTGGCTAAAAACCTCGAAGCCTTTCGGATCGGGTGCCATCTGTCGAGCGATCCGGCCCTGGCCGCAGATCTGCTCAAGGGCAAGCAAGCGCCTAAGATTCCCAAGACTTTGGCAGAGTTGATCGAGGACCGCTCGGGTCGCCTGGAGACATACTGGAACGCTTCGTACGCGCTCCAGTTCACCACGCTGATGAAAAAAGCGGAGCAAGTGCTGCCTGAAGATCTGGCGGCCACCGTTGCAACGCAGCTGTTCCGTGTGATGGCCTACAAGGACGAGTACGAGGTGGCACGACTGCTGGTCTCTGA
>CALMCS010000157.1 GCA_937862875.1 uncultured Comamonadaceae bacterium | reverse complement strand
AGGACGTGATCGTCGGCGTCAACAAGTACAAGCTGGCCAAGGAAGACAAGGTCGACATCCTCGAGGTCGACAACGTGATGGTGCGCGACAACCAGATCGCCCGCCTCAACACCATGAAGGCCAAGCGCGATTCCAAGGCCGTCGAAGCCGCACTGAACGCGCTGAGCGAAGCCGCCAAAGACGGCACAGGCAACCTGCTGGATCTGGCGATCAAGGCGATTCGTCTGCGCGCCACGGTGGGCGAAGTCTCCGACGCGCTCGAAAAAGAATTCGGCCGCCACCGCGCCGACACGCAAAAGGTGACCGGTGTGTACGCAGCCGCTTATGACTCCGCAGAAGGCTGGGACAAGCTCAAGGGCGAGATCGCAGACTTCGCAGAAGCCGAAGGCCGTCGCCCCCGCGTGATGATCGCCAAGCTGGGCCAGGACGGTCACGACCGTGGCGCCAAGGTGGTGGCCACCGCGTTCGCCGATCTGGGCTATGACGTGGACATGGGCCCGCTGTTCCAGACGCCTGAAGAGTGCGCCCGTCAGGCGATTGAAAACGACGTGCACGCTGTGGGCGTTTCCACACTCGCAGCCGGTCACAAGACCTTGGTTCCGGCCATCATCGCAGCGCTGAAAGAGCAGGGCGCGGACGACATCATCGTCTTCGTCGGCGGCGTGGTTCCAGCGCAGGACTACGACTTCCTGTACGGCGCCGGTGTGAAGGGCGTTTACGGCCCGGGCACACCGATTCCGGTCAGCGCCAAGGACGTGTTGGAGCAGATCCGCAAAGCACAGGCTGAGAAGGCCTGAGACCCTTGTGCGTCGCAGTGCGGAACTGCGCGCCAAGGGCGGATGCTTCACGCGTCCCAAGCAACGACTCATTAGTTGGTACCTGGTAGTTGGTATCTGGAAAAAAGAGAACTGAACACTTTGGCGAGCTCCTCCAACAGGAGCCGCTGAAGTGTCGAAAGCAATGAATACTTCTGAACGAATTCAGCAACTGACCCAACCTGTGAGCCCAGCGCAGCAACGCCGCGCCATGGCCAAGGCCATCACGCTGCTGGAGTCAACCCGCCAAGACCATCGCGCAGAGGCCGATGAGCTGCTGACGGCGATGCTGCCGCACACCGGCGGCTCGTTTCGCCTCGGCATCAGCGGCGTTCCGGGCGTGGGCAAGTCCACGTTCATCGAGACGCTGGGCCTGGATTTGATCGGCAAGGGCCTCAAGGTGGCGGTGCTGGCGATCGACCCATCTTCTACCGTTTCCGGCGGTTCGATTCTGGGTGACAAGACGCGCATGGAGCAGTTGTCGGTGAACCCGAACGCCTACATTCGCCCGAGTCCTTCGAGCGGAACCCTGGGCGGCGTGGCAGAGAAAACGCGCGAGGCCATGCTGGTCTGCGAGGCCGCGTCATACGACGTGGTGATCATCGAAACCGTAGGCGTGGGCCAAAGCGAGATTGCAGTGCACGGCATGACCGATATGTTCTGTGTGCTGCAACTGCCGAACGCCGGTGACGACCTTCAGGCCATCAAAAAAGGCGTGATGGAGTTGGCCGATCTGGTGGTGATCAACAAGGCTGACATCGACACCAACGCCGCTACCCGCGCCGAAGCACAAATCACCTCCAGCCTGCGTTTGCTCGGCATGCACGGCGGCAATCACGACCATGCCCACAGCGATTTGTACTGGCACCCCAAGGTGGTGCAG
The DNA here is from genome assembly GCA_937862875.1 of uncultured Comamonadaceae bacterium. Taxonomy (GTDB): domain Bacteria; phylum Pseudomonadota; class Gammaproteobacteria; order Burkholderiales; family Burkholderiaceae_C; genus Diaphorobacter_A. The sequence goes on along the minus strand of CALMCS010000157.1, from coordinate 530 downwards.
ATCAGCGCGCTCAAGGGCACGGGCGTGAAAGAGTTCTGGCAGGCGGTGGAAGACTTCCGGCGCTTGCAAACGGCCAACGGCAAGCTGCAAACGCGGCGCGAAAAGCAGTCGCTCTCATGGATGTGGGAGCGCATCGACTGTGGTCTCAAACAGGCTTTCCGCCATCACCCGCAAGTGCGCGAGCTGTTGCCGCGCCTGCAGGCCGATGTGGCGGAAGGCCGATTGGCGGCGTCGACGGCCGCAAGAAATTTGCTCTCGGTGCATGCAGGTTCCAGCGACCCTGTGGCGCGGTAGTTGGCAATAAAGCACTGACTCATTCCTCATCTATATTCACTTAGCAAGCATTTCACTGAAAGAAGCGACTATGCAAGACATCCTTGAGCAACTGGAGAAGAAGCGCGAGCTCGCGCGCCTCGGAGGTGGACAAAAGCGCATCGACGCACAGCACAAAAAGGGCAAGCTCACCGCGCGTGAACGCATCGAGCTGCTGCTGGACGACGGCACCTTCGAAGAATGGGACATGTTCGTGG
>CALMCS010000156.1 GCA_937862875.1 uncultured Comamonadaceae bacterium | reverse complement strand
GACCTTTACAGCAAAGGATGGCGTGAATATGCAGTATGGCCATGTGGCTGGGGCACTTTGTGCCGTTCTTCTGGCTTTGCTGGTAATAGGGGGCTGAGTCCGGGGTGCGCTGTGCCGTGGCATTTGGCAAGTTCTGCTTTGGTCGAGCTTGGTCGGATGCGCGGCGGAACAAGTTCAACTACACGCCATCATGGTCACGTTTGTAGGCACCGCGACGGTCCCCTGGTTGCAGATGCCCGGAACTGCCGATCTGAATCGCGAGACCTCTCCGGAAAGCGGTGGGTGATCAGATGTTGATGTTGCGCCCATGGGCCAGGTGGGGTGATCCGCGGCGTAGCGATTTGCACGCCACTCCCGGTAGTGATGGGGCACCTTGCTTAAGGAGGAATAACGCGGCCTTTCGAAAAGGGGCTGTAGCCTGTCTTGGTGTAAATCAGGAGTGTTATCGTGAACGATGAGCCCCGTTGTGCCGTCTGGGCCTGACACAATGCTCTGGCAGAATCAGATTCTGCTATTGATCGAATCACATTCATAGAGTCATAGAGTTATGAAAAAATTGATTGGATTGTTTTTTGGGGTTGCCTTCTTAGCTGCTGGATGTGCTGGCCCCCAGCTGTCTATGCCGGCGCCTTACACGGTGGTGATCACGGCCGATGACGCGTTGAATCTGGATCGCAATGGCAAGCCAGCACCCGTGCAAGTGAAGCTATACAGGTTGCGTGGTGTGAGTGCGTTTAGCAGCGCAGATTTCTTTTCGCTCTATGAAAAGGATGACCAGATACTCAGTTCTGAGTTGGTGTCCAAGGAGGTCATCACATTGCAACCGGGAGAGGCAAAGGTGGTGCTTGGCAAGGCATCGGTTGATGAGCGGATGTTGGGCGTTTTTGTAGCCTATCGCGATCTTGATAAGGCGGTATGGCGTGGCATTGCACCATTGCCTGTTCCTAAAGAGCTGGGGCGATTTTCTGTGTTTTCGCCGTCGTTTGATTCTGCTATCGTGAAGGTGACTGTTGGTCCAAGCAAGGTCTCCGTCACGTCCAACGTGACTGAGGTGCCAGTGCCTACTGGTGGCATGGGCAGTCGGATGCCCAGCCTGCCTGGCGGTATGAGAATGCCGTTCTGACAGATGTTGGAGGGAGCATAAAAATGTATTCACGCAAGGTCGTATGGTCTGAGGGGATGTTCCTCAGGCCGCAGCATTTCCAACAACAGGAACGGTACCTAGAGTTTTTCTCACATGCGCGCGCATTGTCTGCGGAACCCTATTTTTGGGGGTTCAGGGAGCTGCTGTTGGATTTGGAGGCGCTTGCTTTGGGCAAGATTGCGCTGATCAAGGCCGTCGGCGTTTTTCCGGATGGCACACCGTTCAGCTTTCCCGGCCAGGACTCAATAGTCACGCCTTTGGAAGTAGATAAAACCTGCAAGGATGAGCGCATCTATCTTGCCTTGCCGATGAAGCGCGTATTGGCCACTGAGTTGAGCTTCGAGGATGATGAAGTGTTGGCGCGCTACACGGCTGAAGATGCAGAGTTGAACGACTCCAATTCCCAGGCTGGTGAGCCTGCACTAGCGCAGGTCGCGCACATGCGTGCAAAGCTGACTCCGGCGTCTCAGATTACCGACGAGTGGCTGCGTCTCGGCGTTGTGCATGTGATCGAGCGCCGCAACGATGGAACAGTGGTTATCGACAACCGCTTCATTTCTCCATCCATTACGTATGGGCAGAGCGGCTTGTTGCACGCGATGGTGGATGACATTGCTGGCTTGTTGCAGCAGCGTGGTGAAGCGTTGGCGGCACGCGTATTACAGCCTGGCAGAGGAGGGATCTCCGAGGTCGGTGATTTCATGATGCTGAACATCATCAACCGCTGGCAACCCCAGATCACCCATTTACGTGACCACCAGATGCTGCATCCGGAACGTGTGTACGGGCACCTGCTGGAACTGGCAGGTGAATTGTCTACGTTCACGCGCGAGAACCGCAGGCCGATTCAATACCCCGTATACGACCATGATGAGCCCAGCGCATGTTTTGAAGCGGTGGTGAATGACATTCGCCGCTCGTTGTCGATGGTGCTTGAGCAGAACGCCATCCCGATTGAGTTGCATGAGCGCCAGTACGGTGTGCGCGTTGGCGTAATTCCGGACCTCAATTTGGTCAAGCAGGCGAGTTTTGTCCTTGCTGTGTTTGCGGACCTTCCGAGCGATGTGGTGCGCGCGCGCTTCCCGACGCAGGTGAAGATTGGTCCGGTTGAGAAGATTCGTGATCTGGTCAATCTACATTTGCCGGGTGTGCTCTTGAGTCCTATGCCGATTGCGCCGCGTGAGTTGCCTTACCACGCCAATTACAACTATTTTCAGCTCGACACCACGAACGAATTGTGGGATCAGCTGCAGCGCTCGGGCGGAGTTGCGTTGCACATTGCGGGTGACTTTCCAGGCTTGCGGCTGGAGTTCTGGGCGATCAAGCCATGACACTCGGACGAACATAACGGAGCGTCTGACACGTTACCGAACAACCCAGGTCGACAGGTATGCCCTGACCTACCCTGAAAAGAAAATTTGTGTCCAGTTCAACCCCTTTTTCAATCGACGATGTTTTCCAGGGAGCATCCCCGCAAGGGGGTGGTTTTCATGGCTCTCCGTTGGCGGGCTCAGGCGCTGGCCCTGCAATACCCGATTTGCCGGACGTTGTTAGTGGCCCAAACCCGGTGGTGATGGCAGCCAATCCAGTACTCAATCTGGTCCCGCAGATTCGCAGTACTTTGCAGATGGCTGATCCCGCACAGTTTCGGGAGTTTCTGATCGAGAAGATTCGCGAGTTTGAACGTTATGCACGTGAATTGCGCGTACCGCCGGAGACCATCATCGGCGCGCGCTACTGTCTGTGCACGTTGCTGGACGAATCGGCCGCACAAACCCCGTGGGGGGGATCCGGTGTTTGGTCACGGCATAGCCTGCTGGTGACGTTCCATAACGAAACGTGGGGTGGAGAGAAGTTCTTTCAACTGCTGTCCAAACTGGCGCAAAACCCGCAGCAATACCGTGATCTGCTGGAGCTCATGTATTACTGCATTTCTTTAGGGTTAGAGGGGCGCTTTCGTGTGGTGGACAATGGCCGCGCGCAGTTGGAGACCTTGCGCCAGCGCTTGTGGACCATCTTGCGCGATCTCGGCGTGGGCAGTGACGACAATCTCTCGCCTCATTGGCAAGGTGCAAGTGGTGCGGGGACACAAGGCTGGCGGCTGTTGCCTGCGTGGGTGGTCGCGTGCCTTGTCGCTCTCATAGGCTTGGGATGTTTTCTGTGGTTTGCGTTTTCACTTGCCAACCGCTCGGACTCACTGTTTTCGCGTATCAACGGGCTCCACCTGAATCGCCCCGTTGTGGCGGCAGCAAAGCCTGCTCCAGAACGCTTTAGCAAATTCCTGGAACCTGAAATCCGCGAAGGTTTGGTGTCCGTGCGTGATGAAGCCGATCGGAGCACGATCATCTTGCATGGGGATGGTCTTTTTGCTTCCGGCGCCACTACCGTGTTGCCGGCGTATCTGCCCGTGCTCACGCGAGTAGCGGATGCGCTGGCAACGAGGCCTGGCAGTGTCGTGGTGAGTGGCTACACCGACAACCAGCCGATCCGCACCGCAAGGTACCCGTCCAACTTCGAACTCTCGCGCGAGCGAGCTGAACAGGTCGCTGCCATTCTGAGCAGTCGTGGTGTCGCGCCACAACGTTTGCGTGCGCAAGGCCTCGGGGATGCCCAGCCCGTTGCTGATAACAAGACTGCGGAAGGTCGAGCGCGAAACCGTCGTGTGGAAGTGGTTTTGTTTGCTGCACCGACTGCAACGGAAGTCAAACAATGATGTACTGGTTACGCCGATTTTTCGGGTTTTTCGTGAGCCGAGCTTTCTGGGTGCTGGTGGGGGTGTTCGCGCTTTCACTGCTTATTTGGTATGCAGGTCCCCTGTTTGCATTTGCAGAGCACCGACCGCTGGAGTCAGCGAACGTGCGCTGGTGGCTTATTGTTGGGCTGTCTGCGCTCTATGTGCTGTGGTTGATCGTTTCATTCTGGCGTCGACGCCATGTCAACAATCTGCTGTTTGATCGCATTGGACGCATCAAAGAAGCGGTGGAATCGCAGCGCCGAAATCCGGATGTGAGTGACGAAGTTCTCGAACTGCAGGGGCGATTTTCTGAAGCCGCCAAAACGCTCAAATCCATGCGCGTGCAGGGAAAGTCTCACAGCGGCGTTTGGGGGCGAAAATTCATCTATGAATTGCCCTGGTACATCATCGTGGGCGCGCCGGGCTCGGGCAAGACTACGGCTTTGGTCAATTCGGGTCTCGATTTCCCATTGGCCGGGCAGTTTGGCAAGGCGGCGTTGCAGGGTATTGGTGGTACACGTAATTGCGACTGGTGGTTCACCGACCAAGCCGTAGTGATCGATACAGCAGGACGCTACACCACGCATGACAGCAACGAAGATGTCGACAAGACCGAATGGCAGGGCTTTCTCGCGTTGCTCAAGAAATACCGTCCACGTCAGCCTGTGAATGGCGTGGTGCTCACTTTGAGTACGTCAGATTTGCTCACGTTCACCGATGATGAACTAGTGGCGCACTTCAGTGCACTGCGTGAGCGCTTGAACGAGCTACAGACGGCTTTCTCTATCGAGTTGCCTGTTTATTTGACGGTGACCAAGGTAGATTTGCTGGCAGGCTTCAACGACTTCTTTGGTGGCTACAGC
>CALMCS010000155.1 GCA_937862875.1 uncultured Comamonadaceae bacterium | reverse complement strand
CGATCCGGAATGTGAACATCGATTGTTCACCGGGCTGACCACTGCGGCTTGATGCCGTAACGGACCCCAGTCTCCGTAAAAAAGCCGCTCAATGAGCGGCTTTTGCTTTTTTTACTGAATGTTCGCGGAGGCTGGGGGCTGTGCGCTTGGGGCCTTGAAGAGCTGCTCGGCGTCTACGGTGTCGTAGACATATTGCTGGCCGCAGAACTCGCAACCCACTTCCACGGAGCCGCGCTCGTCGAGCACGCTGCGCACTTCCTCTTCGCCGAGTCCACGCAGCATGGTGCTCACGCGTTCGCGGCTGCACGAACAGGCAAAGTGCGGGCCGTTCTCGCCTTGCTGCGGCTCGAAGCGCACCAGTTTCTCTTCCCAGAACAGGCGACGCAGAATGGTGTCTACATCCAGGGTCAAGAGCTCGTCGCGCGTCAGACTGGAGGCGAGCGTGGAGATACGGTTGTATTCCTCGTTCAGATCCATCTCGTCATCGCCCGCGTCGGCACCCTGACCGGCTTCGAGATTGTTCTCGCCCTTCACCGGCATGCGCTGAATCAGCAGGCCTGCGGCGACTTCGTCATTCGCGGCCAGCACCAGCGTGGCATCCAATTGCTCGGAATGGCGCATGTATTGCTCCAGCACCTCGCTCAGCTTGCCCAGCTTCTCGCCGCGCTCGCCATTCAGCGGAACAATGCCTTGGTACGGCTGCTGACCGGGCATGCGGCTCTTCGGGTCGAGCGTGATCGCGCAGCGTCCGCCGCCATTCACGTTGACCAGCGGAGTCAGGCCGACGACGTCTTCCGCGACTTCGCTCGTGATCGTGGCGGTGGCGCGCAGGCTCAGATCGCTCTGCACCTCGGCAACCGCCAGTTTCACCGGACCATCGCCCTGGATCTGGAAGACCAGCGCGCCGTTGAACTTGATGTTGGACTGCATGAGCACGCCTGCCGCGGCCATCTCGCCCAGCAATTCGCGAACGGCCGGCGCGTAGTTGCCGGTTTCGCTGTTGGCGGCACGGCGACTCAGGATTTCGGTCCATGCGTCGGTCAGGCGGACGATCATGCCGCGAACGGGCAAACCATCGAAAAGAAACTTATGGAGTTCGGACACTCGGCTTTTCCTAAAAATTACACCCGTCAGGCGGCTTGCTCAGCAAGCACCGACGAGCTCAGTCAATCTTGCGCAGGCCGCTTTTGAAGCGCCTTGCGTTTTCCACGTAATGTCGCGCACTCTGGCGCAACCCTTCGATCTGTTCGGGCGACAACTGCCGCACCGCTTTGGCCGGGCTGCCCAGAATCATGCAGCCATCGGGGAATTCCTTGCCTTCGGTCACCAGCGAACCCGCGCCGACCAGGCAGTTCTTGCCGATCTTGGCACCGTTCAGCACGATCGCACCAATGCCGATCAGCGACTCGTCGCCAATCGTGCAGCCGTGCAGCATGACCTGGTGGCCCACGGTCACGTTCGCACCGATGGTGAGCGGCATGCCGCGGTCGGCGTGCAGCACGCTGGCATCCTGAATATTGGTGCCCGCGCCGATCGTGATCACGTCCGTGTCGCCGCGCACCACCACGCCAAACCACACGCTCGCATCCTCACCCAGCTTCACGTCGCCCATGACCTGTGCGCTGTCTGCAATCCATGCCGATGCCGGCACGCTCGGTGCGACTCCATCCAATTCATAAGTTGCCATAGCGCGCAAGTCTCCGTTTGTAGTAATTAATGGGGAAAGGAAAAGTGAAGGGGAAGCTCGGGGAAGAACCTAGAATTGTAAGGATGGAGTTACGCCAACGAGCATTGCAGGTTTTGTGCATCGCAGACCCTGAACAAAAATCCGCCGCCGCGCAGGATATGTATGCGCAGTCTGCGCATTTTTCAATAGACGAGTCGATCGCAATCGCACCACCGGCGGATGTGGACCTGCCCGGTCGCCCCGAAAAGCCCGAGTTGCTGAAGCACACCTCGGTCGCGCGCCGCTCCCCGGCGACCTACGAGGGGCGTGCGGTTCTGATGCATGCGATCGCTCACATCGAGTTCAACGCCATCAATCTGGCCCTCGACGCGATCTGGCGTTTCGCCGGCATGCCCACGCAGTACTACCTGGACTGGCTGCAGGTCGCGGGCGAGGAAGCCAAGCACTTTCGCATGCTGCGCGATCACCTGCGCACCATGGAGCACGACTACGGCGACTACCCCGCCCACCAGGGGCTGTGGACGATGTGTGAAAAAACCGGGCACGACATCGTCGCCCGCATGGCCCTGGTGCCGCGCACGCTCGAGGCACGGGGGCTGGACGCAACGCCGTTGATTCAGAAAAAGCTGCGCCAATTCGGTACGCCGGACGCACTGGAGGCCGTGGCGATTCTCGACATCATCCTCAGCGAAGAAATTGGCCACGTCGCGATTGGTAACCATTGGTATCGTTGGTTGTGTAATCGTGACGGGTTGGAGCCCCACGCACACTTCATCGAGCTCTCACGCCTCTACGAGGCACCACGCCCGAAACCCCCACTGAATGCGGCTGCGCGCCTTCAGGCGGGTTTCAGCGAAGAGGAATTGCTCTGGCTGAACCAGTGATCGCGTCTTGACCCGCATCAATAGGCGTTGTATTCGTGATAAATGTTGGAACATGATTTCGAAAGTTATGCGCGACAATCAAATCAATCATTCCTACAATTCAACTTACTTTATTAATAGATTGCGCCACCCAAACGCAGGCCCTCAGTCCTACGGGTAAGGCTTGCGCCTGATTCCCAAGCATGTATACAGCCCCGACGTCCCTGCCCAATGCGCCTTCAACGAATCAATCAAGTGGCGCTTTGATTGCTCGACAGGCAATTGTCGACGGCGAGGGACTGGTGATAGGGCATGAGCTTTTCAATCGCTCCCGCAATCATTCCGCCCACACCGCTGCCAGCGACATGATGTTGGCGCTCACTGCGCTTTCGCATGCCGGTGCCGATGAGCTGATGGGCGAGACCCTCATCTTCGTCAACTGCACGCACGAGAGTCTGGTCGAGGGTCACCTCGCCTTGCTGGACCCGAAAAAAGTGGTGCTGGAGATCCCGCCGCTGGGCCACACCGCCGCGGAAGAAGTCAAAACCCGCTTGCCGATTCTGCAGACGCTGCACGAGCGCGGCTTCCAGCTCGCCTTCAGCCAAACCGTTCTCGAATCCGCCTATTCGGCCTGGTTGCCGCTGGCAAACTTCATCAAGCTGGATCTTTCCGTGTTGCTGGCCGACCAGGTGACCGTGCTGGCCAAGTACGCGATGCGCGAGACCAACGCCCAGCTGATCGCTGAAAAAATCGAAACCGCGTCGCAACTCGAGCTGCTCAGCAGCCTGGGCGTGCGCCTGTTCCAGGGCTACTGGCTCTCGCGCCCACAGCTGGTGGAAGCGAAGTTGGTGTTCCCTTCCAAGCACAGCATTGACCATCTGGTGCAGATGCTGCGCAACGAGGCGGCCACCCCGGACGTTACCTCGTGGGTCAAGCAAGACGCGGTACTCACCTTCAATTTGCTGCGCCTCCTGGTCACCTCGGGCGTCTGCCCAAGCGAGGGCCCACTGTCCGTGGACCATGCCATCTCGCTGCTGGGCCACGAACGCGTCGGTTACTGGGCCGAGTTGCTGCAGACCTTTCGGGTCGGCAGCGATGAGATCCCGACCCCGGCGAAAACCGCCGTGCTGTACGGCCGCTACATGGAGTTGCTGGCCACCGCGCAGCAACTGCCCACGACGGTGAGCGATCAGGCGTTTCTGGTCGGCGTCATTTCCCAGATGGGTGACATGCTGGACATCTCCACGGCCACCGTGGCCAACCTGCTGCACATGCCGGAGAGCGTGCGCGACGCGGTATTGCAGCAATCGGGCTACCTCGGCGCGCTGCTGTCACTGACCAATGCGTCGGAGCTGGGCGAAGATTCCGATCTGCTCAACTCGGCCAGCACGCTGCGCCTGACCCTCAAGCAATTGCACGAAGCGCGCCATCAAGCCATGGCCTGGGCTCGCTTCGAGTGAGGTGACCTCGCAGCGGCGCGTCTGCGCGCGCTGCGGCTATTCCCAGCTCCCAGCTCCCAGCTCCCGATCCTGCTTCTGATTCAACCCCGCGGGTGATGCTGCCCGTGCAATTGCTTCAACCGCTCGCGCGCCACATGCGTGTAGATCGTGGTGGTGGAGATATCGACATGCCCCAAGAGCAACTGCACCACCCGCAGATCCGCGCCGTGATTGAGCAGATGCGTGGCAAATGCATGCCGCAGGGTGTGCGGCGACAGGGCCGAGGTGATGCCCGCCAGCTGCGCGTTCTTCTTCACGATCACCCAGAACATCACGCGCGTCATGCCTGAGCCGCGTTGCGTCACAAACAGATCATCGGTTTGCTGTCCGCCCAGAATCGCGGGGCGGCTTTCGGCCAGGTAGCGCTCGAGCCAGCGCGCGGCCTCTTCGCCAAACGGCACCATGCGCTCCTTGCCGCCCTTGCCCATCACCCGCAGAACGCCTTCGCGCAGACCCAGGTGAAAGGTCTTGAGCGTCACCAGCTCGCTCACGCGCAGGCCGCTCGCATACATCAACTCGAGCATGGTGCGATCGCGCAGGCCCAGCATGCTGTCGACATCGGGGGCCTTGAGCAAGGCCTCGACCTGTTGCTGCGACAGCGTCTTGGGCACGCGCAGCGCCTGCTTGGCCGCCAGCATGCGGACCGTCGGATCGTTGGCAATGCGCTTCTCGCGCAGGGCCCAATGGAAATAGCGCCGCAGCACCGTGAGCCGCCGGTTCGCCGAGGTGGCACGCGTCTCCGCATGGCGGGCGGCAAAGTAGGCCTGCAGATGGGCTTCGGCCGATTGGTCGAGTTCCACGTCGGGGTGCTCGCGCGCCAACCACTCGGCATACATGCTGAGGTCGCGCCGATAGGCCGCCAGCGTGTTGCGCGAGAGGCCGTCCTCCAGCCACAGGGCATCTATGAATTGGTCAATCGCGTTCTGGCTTTCGGACATGCGGCAAACATAGCACGTAAAAACGCCACTCGCGAAGGAGTGGCGTGGGTCTCGTCAAAAGAGACATCAAGCGTCGCGCACGGTGCGCGCCGCGATCAGTCCAGCGTCAGCTTCTGCTTCTTCACGACGTCCTTGTAGACATCGAATTCGGCCTTGATCTGCTGAGCGAATTGCTCGGGCGTGTTGCCCACGATGATCGAGCCGGTGTCTTCGATGCGCTTGCGCACCGCTGGTTCTTCCAGCGACTTGCGGGTGGCTTCGTTCAGCTTGTCGACCACTTCCTTGGACATGCCCTTGGGGCCGAGCAGGCCGTAGTAGGCCATGCGGTTCACGGGCTCCAGACCCACTTCCTTGAAGGTCGGCACGTTCGGCAGTTCCTTCAGGCGTGTGGGTGCGGACACCACGATCGGCACCAGCTTGCCGGCCTTGATGAAGGGCAGCGCGGATGGCAGGTTGTCGAACATGATCGGCACTTGGCCGGCCACCACGTCGTTGAGCGCCGGGCCCGCACCGCGGTAGGCGATGTGGGTGATGAAGGTACCGGTCAGGCTCTTGTACAGCTCCATCAGCATGTGGCCGATGCCGCCCGTGCCGGACGATGCAAACGAATACTTGCCGGGGTTCTTCTTGATTTCCGCGATGAAGCCCGCGTAGTCCTTGGCCGGGAAGCTCGGGTTCACCGCAATGATGTTCGGCGTCGCGGCGATGTTGATGATCGGCGTGAAGTCCGTGATCGGGTTGTACGGCGTCTTGGTGTTGATCGCCGGGTTGGCGGCCGTGGTCGACACGGTGGCAACGCCCAGCGAATAGCCGTCCGGATTGGCACGCGCGGTTTCGGTCGCGCCGATCAATCCGCCGCCACCGCCCTTGTTGTCCACGATGACGGACTGGCCTAGATTGCGAGTCAACGGCTCGGAGATCACCCGCGCGATGATGTCGGTGGTGCCTCCGGGTGCAAAGGGAACGACCAAGCGGATGGGTTTGCTTGGATAACTGTCTGCAAATGATGTACCCGCGGCCATTGTGAGTGCCAGGGCCATCAAGTGTCGGCGTTGCATATACGAACTCCTCACTAATCGATTCAAAGAAATGAATTTCGATGCTAAACGCTGCAAACCCAAACGACACTTGCTAAATGTGGTTGATTTCTCAGGGAATTCCCGAGAGTTTCCATCAATGAATTTGGTCGTACCGAAAGCCCAAGCGCGCGCAGCCGATTCCGACAATCGCTATGCTGCGCAGCGTGAACTACGCTCAACTGTTACTGCCGGACTTTTCGCTCATCCTGCTGGGGTATCTGATCTGCCGATACACCAGCCTCAATCGCCCTGTCTGGCAGGCCGTGGAAGTGCTCGTGTACTACGTGCTGTTTCCCACGCTGTTGTTTCAGTCGATCCTCAAGAGCCCGATTCACATCAGCGAGACCTCGGGCCTGATCGGCGCGGCGGTGCTGATGGGCGCACTCGCCATCGCCCTCGCCTACGTGCTGCCGTGGATTCCCGTGCTGGGCAAACACATCGACCGGCGTGACCACGCGGCGTCGGTGCAGGTGGCGTTCCGCTTCAATTCATACATCATGCTGGCGCTGTCGGATCGCATCGTCGGCCCACAGGGGCAGTTGATGATGGCGGTGCTGATCGGCATCTGCGTGCCGCTGTTCAACATCGCCGCCGTCTGGCCCATGACGCGTGGCACGCAGCGCGGTTTTGTCGGTGAGCTGGTCCGCAATCCGCTGATCGTGGCGACCGTGTTGGGGCTGTGCTGCAACTTCCTCGGCATGAGCATTCCGGCCGTGGTCGAACCGATCTTCTCGCGCATCAGCGCCGCGTCGCTCGCCCTCGGCTTGATGGCGGCGGGCGCGGGTCTGCAGATCGGGCAACTGCACCGCAACAAGCTGCTGTCGATTTCCGTGCTCTCGATCCGCCACCTGATTCAGCCCTTGATGGCGTTTGGCCTCGCCAAGGCCTTCCAGCTCGACCAGCCGCAAACCATTGTGCTGATGCTGCTCTCGGCCTCGCCCACCGCCTCGTCGTGCTACGTGCTCGCGGCGCGCATGGGCTACAACGGTCCGTATGTGGCGGGGCTGGTCTCGCTCTCGACCATTCTCGGCATGCTGAGTCTGCCGTTTGCGCTGGGCCTGGTGATGTGAACCTGATCGGTGAACCTGATCGGTGAACTTGATCGCGCCGCGCTGGGGTCAGCCGACCGCCAAGGCCACCGGCGATTGCGCCAGCGCCCAGCCGACATGCTCGCGCACCAGCTCGCTCGGGTGATCGGCGCGCGCCTGCAATGCGCGGCGGATGTCATCGTCCGGTGACTTGGCCAGCGCGTTGCCCATGGCCACCGCGATGTTGCGCAGCCAGCGTTCGTGGCCGATGCGGCGAATCGGGCTGCCCTCGGTGTGCCGCAGAAACTCGGCCTCTTCCCACGCAAACAGTTGGATGAGCGAGCGATCCACCAGCGCCGGGCGCACATCGAAATCCGGCAGGCTGCTGCGCTGCGCGAACTTGTTCCAGGGGCAGATCAGTTGGCAGTCGTCGCAACCGTAGATGCGGTTACCGATCAACGGCCGCAGCTCCAGCGGAATGGCGCCGGAATGCTCGATCGTCAGATAGGAAATACAGCGGCGCGCGTCGACCTGCCGCTCGCCGACGATGGCCTGCGTCGGGCACACGTCCATGCACGCCGTGCAACTGCCGCAATGCCCCGTTGTGGGCGGTGTGGGCTCCAGGGCCAGATCGACATAGATCTCGCCGAGAAAAAACATCGAGCCCGAATCCCGGTTGAGCACCAGCGTGTGTTTGCCGCGCCAGCCCTGGCCGCTGCGGCTGGCCAGCTCGCACTCGAGCACGGGCGCGGAATCGGTGAAGGCGCGATGGCCGAACTCGCCTACCGATTCGCCGATGCGATCGGCCAATTTTTGCAGACGCGAGCGCAGCACCTTGTGATAATCACGTCCACGCGCATACATCGACACAATGGCTTCGTCTGGTCGCGTCAGGCGTTCGAACTCGAGCGCCTGCCAACCCGGTGGAACCGTCTTCGGCAGGTAATCCATGCGTGCGGTAATCACGCTGACCGTGCCCGGCACCAGCTCCGCGGGCCGCGCGCGCTTGAGACCATGCGAGGCCATATAGTGCATCTCGCCATGAAAACCCCGTTCAAGCCAGTGCAACAACGAGGGTTCTGCTGAGGACAAGTCGACACCGGCCACGCCAATTTGGGAAAATCCCAGTTCGCGAGCCCAGAGCTGAATTTGAGGAACGAGTTGACTGCTGCACCACATCACCCGCAAATTGTAGAAACAACTGCAATCCCCCACGCGGACAAAAGCCCGAACGCAGGCCCGGCGGCTCTGCCCTCGCGCCGGCAACTGCAATGGAACAGCGAGGACGACACCGCGCAATTCGCCGCGCAACTGGCCGCGCTGCCCGGTCTGCGCAACGCCTTTCTCACGCTGCATGGCGACCTCGGCGCGGGCAAGACGACGTTTGTTCGCCACTTGCTGAAGGCCTTAGGTGTTACCGGTCGTATCAAGAGCCCGACCTATGCCGTGGTCGAACCGCACCAGGCCGGCGATCTCGAAATCTCGCATTTCGACTTCTACCGCTTCAGCGATCCGCGTGAATGGGAGGATGCGGGCTTTCGCGACATCTTCGCCAGCCCCGGCCTGAAGCTCGCCGAATGGCCGCAAAACGCGGGAGGGCTTATCCCACCTGCTGATATAGCTATTTACATTGAAGCGTTGGACGACGACAAACGTCGGGTTACGCTAGAGGCTCATACCCTTTCGGGCAGCGAGTTGCTCGAAGGATTGAACGTCTGAAACTGTCGAGACTCCCACTCGAATGATTTTTCCGCCCATGCCAAACATAAAGGACCTCTCGTGAACGACGAGTCGCCCACCGAAAACAAGGCATCAGCTCCCTCCCGCCGCCAAGTGCTCAAGGCGGGAACGCTTGTGCTTTTGCTCGGCGCGCAACAGATTGCGCGCGGAGCATCGATCGTTGCCGTACGCGTCTGGCCCGCCCAGGACTATTCGCGCGTCACCATCGAATCCGACACCAAGCTGGTCACCAAACACACCTTTGTGGAGACCCCGCCGCGTCTGGCCGTGGATATCGAGGGCATCGACCTGAATCCGCAGCTCAAGGAGCTGGTCGCCAAGGTGCGCGCCGATGACCCGAACATCGCCGGCATTCGCGTGGGCCAGAACTCACCCGGCGTGGTGCGCATGGTCGTTGACCTGAAACACGCCGCGCGCCCACAGGTGTTCACGCTCTCGCCGGTGGCGGCATACAAGCACCGCCTGGTGTTCGACCTGTACCCGGCCGAAGAACGCGATCCGCTCGAAGCGCTGATTGCCGAACGACTGAACGATCCCAAGGCCACCGTTGCCGCGGCCCCCGCGCCCATCGACAAGCCGGGCGGCGCGGCACAGAACAACGGCGACCCGCTCGGCGACCTGATCGCGCAGCGCAACGAAAAGCCGCTGCAGGATCGCCCGCAGGTGGCCGTTGCGCCGCCGCCAGCCCCCTTGCCAACGCCGGCCATTGTTCCAGCACCTTCGGTGGTGATCGCGGCAGCACCACCGCCAGCCCCCGTACCTGCGCCACCCGCGCCACGCCCTGCCCCACCTCCGCCGCCCAAGGTCGCGGCGCGCGCCACCGATCGCTTGATCATCGTGGCGCTCGACCCCGGTCATGGCGGCGAAGATCCGGGAGCCATCGGCCCGAACGGCACGCGTGAAAAAGACGTGGTGCTGCGCATCGCCCATCTGCTGCGCGACCGCATCAACGGTGCCACCATTGGCGGCAACCCGATGCGCGCGTTTCTCACGCGGGACGCCGACTATTTCGTGCCGCTCGGCACCCGCGTCGAAAAGGCCCGCCGCGTTCAGGCCGACCTGTTCGTGAGCATCCACGCCGACGCGTTCACCACGCCCGCAGCCTCGGGCGCGAGCGTGTTTGCGCTCAGCCAACGCGGTGCGTCGAGCACGGCCGCACGCTGGCTCGCCAACAAGGAAAACGAGTCCGATCTGATCGGCGGCATGAACGTGACCTCGCAGGATCAGCACGTGCAGCGCATGCTGCTCGACATGAGCACCACCGCGCAGATCAACGACAGCCTGAAGCTCGGCTCCAGCCTGCTCGGCGAGATCGGCGGCTTCGCCAAGCTGCACAAGCCGCGCGTGGAGCAAGCCGGTTTTGCGGTGCTCAAGGCCCCGGATATTCCGAGCGTGTTGGTGGAAACCGCCTTCATCAGCAACCCGGATGAAGAGGCCAAGCTGCGTTCGTCGGCCTACCAGAACCAGTTGGCGGATGCGTTGCTGCGCGGCATCACGCGCTACTTTGCAAAGAACCCGCCGCTGGCGAGAAGCCGCTCCGTATAGGAGCCGTCACCTGCGAGCGAATGCATGCGAAAGCGGCATTCGCCATCCCCCAAAAAAGCCCTTGTGTGCTCCGCGCCAAGGGCTTTTTGACGTTCTGGATGCCGCACTCAAACAACTATCGCCATGGTCAATTTAGTTGAATAACTGTTGGTAACTCTTATAAAGTAATCCAGCACCCGATTGAAAACGTTATATGCGCATGGGCTAGCGAAATACGCTCGCCCCGTTGGAGGTCCGGCCCGTGCCGTACGTTCAACTGGCTACCGTTGAAAGGGGTACACAGTCATGAAAAACATCCGCATCTTCGTCATCACCTTGGCAAGCGCAGCAACTCTGGGAATGGCCGGTTGCGCATCGCGCCCCAGCAATTCGCAAATCGGTACCGGTGTAGGTGCCGTGGCCGGTGGCCTGGTCGGCAATGCCGTCTTCGGCAGCACCCTGGGCACCGTCGGCGGCGCAGCGGCCGGCGCGCTGATCGGCAATGAAGTGGGCAAGAACAACGACCGCGGTCGTC
This sequence comes from uncultured Comamonadaceae bacterium, assembly GCA_937862875.1. Taxonomy (GTDB): domain Bacteria; phylum Pseudomonadota; class Gammaproteobacteria; order Burkholderiales; family Burkholderiaceae_C; genus Diaphorobacter_A. Next base: position 1,908 of record CALMCS010000155.1, on the reverse strand, counting down.
GTTATCGCAACTGATGGCACTGAACGCCCTCCGCTGAACACCGACTTCGGTGTCAGCAAGAACAAAGCCCCTGCAGCAGAACGCTCAGGGGCTTTGTTGTTGGACGGGAAAGAACGTTTTACAGAGCCGAAGCGGCACGCGCCTTCTCGGCCCGGCCGGCTTTCCATGCGCCGAAGATCGCGATCAGTCCAGGAATCAGAATCAGGCCCCAGATGATCTTCTCGAGGTTGTTCTTCACCCATTCCATGTTGCCGAAGAAGTAGCCGGCAGACACGATACCGATCACCCAGATCAGCGCGCCGACCACGTTGAACATGGTGAACTTGCCGCGGCTCATGTGCGCCACGCCCGCCACGAAGGGTGCAAACGTGCGAATGAACGGCATGAAGCGCGCCAGAATGATGGTGACGCCGCCGTAGCGTTCATAGAAGCCATGGGCCTGCTCGAACGCGCGCTTGTTGAACCAACGCGAGTTCTCCCACTGGAAGACCTTGGGCCCCAGATACCGACCGATGGTGTAGTTGCACTGGTCACCCAGGATCGCGGCGGCCAGCAGCACCGGCACCGCGATGGTGAATTGCATCAGCCCCACGCCGCACATGGCGCCGACGATGAAGAGCAGGGAATCACCCGGCAGAAACGGCATCACGACCACGCCGGTTTCCACAAAAACGATGATGAACAGCAACGCGTAGACCCAGGGGCCATAGGCAATCACAAAGGCTTCAAGATGCTTGTCGATATGCAAGATGAAGTCGATCAAGTAGCTGACGATTTCCAAGCTGGTTCCCCGTTGCTGAACAAAGCCCTGAACTGTACTGCAATCAAGGCACGCAATGGCTTTCAAGCCCGTGACAGGAACAGGTGTTCGAATCATTCGTTGACGAATTGATTGCCTTCATCAATTGACAAACCATCTCGAATAGCCGATTCTCACCCTACGAATCACCGGGAGAGGGCGAGAACGACGATGGTGGATAACACCTTGGACGAGCACATCAGTTCGATACAGATTCACGATTTGGCGTTTGGCTACAAAGGCCCGCTGTTCGAGCGCTTCAATGCACAGATTTCCGCGCCTGGCGTCTACGGCCTGTTTGGCCGCAACGGCACCGGCAAGTCCACGCTGCTCAAGCTGCTGTCGGGCCTGCTCACGCCGTCGTCCGGCGAGATCAGCGTACGCGGCTTCACGCCGCGCCGACGCGCCGCCGAATTTCTCTCGCAGATCTATCTGCTGCCCGAAGAATTCCATCTGCCCGACTTGAAGCCCGAGGCCTTGAAGCGCAATCAGGGCGTGTTCTATCCGAACTTTGACGCGCAGCTATTCCAGGACTACCTCACCGAACTGCAGGTCCCGTCCGATCAGCGCTTCTCGCAGATGAGCCTCGGCCAGAAGAAGAAAGCGACGATCGCCTTCGCGCTGGCCACACTCACCCCCGTACTGCTGATGGACGAGCCGACCAACGGCCTCGACATCGTCAGCCGCGCCCAGTTCAAACGCCTGATGCAGCGGCCCGAGCAAGCGAAGCGCACCGTGTTGATCAGCACCCACCAGGCGCACGATCTGGAAAGCATCATCAAGCACATCTGGTTTGTCGAGGGCGGCGTGCTCAGCCTGTCCACCAGCATGCACATGCTGGGCCAGCATCTGGCCATGGGCGTGGCCGACTCTGCGGCCGAGCTGCCCGCGCCAGAGGCCCTGCTCTACACCGAAGCGATTGGCGCGCAGATGGCCTGGGTCGCGCGCCGTGATGCCCTGCGTGCCGACTTTCCGGCCACGCCGCTGCAGCTGGAGTTGATCTACAAGGCGCTGAGCCTCAACCCGGAGAAGGTGCTATCCGCCGTTCATGACCACCCCACGTCGACGGAGGTCGCGCAATGAGCAGCTCATCTTCACCCCCAACTTTC
>CALMCS010000154.1 GCA_937862875.1 uncultured Comamonadaceae bacterium | reverse complement strand
GCTACGAGATTGGCCTGTTTGCCGAGGGTGAACCGTTGACTGCAGCATTGGGGCACTTTGTGCATGTCTATGTGGACCGCGAAACGCGCCGTCCCTGTGCCTTGCCCGAGCGCTTGCGCAGCGTGTTGGAAGGGCTGCGCACCTAGGCGCGGCGCTGGTTCGGCGAGAAAAGTGGCTCGAATGGCCGCATAAACAGGGCTCGCGGCCGGTGCAAGTGCCCGATTGGCCGCGCGGGGAGCCAGTTGGTGCCAAAATGAGGGTTGACTTCTAGACCAAGGACTCAACCACGCGCCAGATTACGGCTGGTGCGGTGGTCACCCTCCAGTTTCATGATCATCTCCAGCCTGCTCGACACCGACCTGTACAAGTTCACCATGATGCAGGTGGTGTTGCACCACTTTCCGGGTTCGCAGGTGGAGTATCGATTCAAGTGCCGCAATCCCGGCGTTCAGCTTGCGCCGTTCGTGAGCGAGATCCGCGACGAGATTCGCGCGCTGTGCACTCTGCGGTTTCAGGATGCCGAGCTGGCCTATTTGCGTTCGCTGCGGTTCATCAAGAGTGACTTCATCGACTTTCTCGGCATCTTCAAGCTGAACGAGAAATACATCACGGTCACCGCGCTGCCGAATGGCGAGATCGATATCACCATTACCGGTCCGTGGCTGCACACCATTCTGTTCGAGATCCCGGTGCTGGCCATCGTGAATGAGGTGTACTTCCGCAATACGCTGAAGATCCCGAATTTTGTGGAAGGCCGACGCCGCCTCGATACCAAGATCGAGCAGATGCAGGGCGAAGGTCTTGAAGAACTGAAAATCGCCGATTACGGAACGCGTCGCCGTTTCAGCCGTGCGTGGCACGAAGAAGTGCTGCGCGTGCTGTGCGCGCGTTTGGGTGGCGACGAGAAACGTCCCGGCTCCAGTTACGCGCCGGGCCAATTGGCCGGAACCAGCAATGTGCTGTTTGCCATGAAGCTCGGCCTCAAGCCGCTCGGCACCATGGCCCATGAATATCTGCAGGCTTGTCAGGCGCTGGGTCCGCGTTTGCGCGACAGCCAGGTGTTTGGCTTTGAAAGCTGGGCCAACGAATACCGCGGCGATCTGGGTATTGCGCTGTCGGATGTGTATGGGATGAGCGCGTTCCTGCGCGACTTCGATCTGTATTTCTGCAAGCTGTTTGACGGTGCGCGGCACGACAGCGGCGATCCGTTTGCGTGGGGCGAGCGCCTGCTGGCCCATTACCGCGACAACCGCGTGGACCCGCTCACCAAGGTGCTGATCTTCAGCGACGGACTGACCATTCCGCGCATCATCGAGCTGTTCCATCGCTTCAACGGACGCTGCCAACTGGCGTTTGGTATTGGCACCAATCTCACCAACGATCTGGGCGATCCGCCGGCGCATGTGCCGCTGCAGATCGTGATCAAGATGACACGCTGCAACGGTCAACCGGTCGCCAAGCTGTCGGATGCGCCCGGAAAGAACATGTGCAACGACGAGAAGTATCTGGCCTACTTGCGCCAGGTGTTCGAGATTCCGGCCACGCAAGGTTGAGATGCGCGCTAACGGCGCATCTCACTTCACGAAGGACGGCGCAGCCGAGTGCGTCGCCAGAACCAACAGGGAAAAAAGAAAATGAAACTTTCGCGTGCATCGGCAGTGCTTGCCTTGAGCATCCTGCCCGCCATTGCAAATGCTGCGGATATTGACGGTGGCTCCTTGTCGGTGCTGTGGGGTGTGCCGTTTGCCGGCATTCTTCTGTCGATTGCCTTGATGCCTCTGCTGGCACCGACCTTCTGGCACCACCATTTTGGCAAGGTGGCTGCGGCCTGGGCCTTGGCCTTTCTGGTGCCGTTTGCGATCACCTTCGGTCCCGCCGTTGCCGGGACCAGTCTGACCCACGCGCTGGTGGCCGAGTACATCCCATTTGTGATTCTGCTGGCGGCTTTGTTTGCCGTGGCGGGTGGCATCTACATTCGCGGCAATCTGCATGGATCGCCGGGGCTCAACACCGCGATTCTGGCGATCGGTGCGGTGCTGGCCAGTTTCATGGGAACGACGGGCGCATCGATGCTGCTGATTCGCCCCTTGATCCGCGCGAACGACAACCGCAAGAAC
>CALMCS010000153.1 GCA_937862875.1 uncultured Comamonadaceae bacterium | reverse complement strand
GTGGCGCGACTCGTCGCTCTGCGCCGAGAAGCCAAACGTCACGGTGGACAGATCACCGTTGTGCGCCGCGCCCGACATGAAGGGAACGAACAGCAGGTTGGTGAGCACGTACTCGAACGAGAAGCTCACGGCGGTGAGAAACTCGAACGGGCCGGCCGTCATCGCATCTTCAAAGAACGACTTGGGCACCGAGAGGTACCAGACCCGGTCATACCACTCCGTGCTGTTGTGGATGCCGTTGAAGTACTTGTTGTAGTGGCTGAGCGCGTGGGTCTCGGTCTGGAAGTGGCGCAGTTCGTCGATCGACTGCATCTGCGCCGCCACCCGTGCACCGGCACCAGTGAAGTGACGACCCACATGCGCAAAGCCGCGGTGCGCGCCGTATTCGAGCGGCGTCACGCCCTGGATGAAGAGCTTGAGCGCGTTCACATAGCGCGCATCGCTCACGCCCAACTGGCCATTGTTCTGCGCGAAGGCCTCGATCACGGCGTAGAGCTTCTTCTCCTTTTCGCCCTGGTATTTCCAGTAGGCGTCCATGGTGAGACGGAAGGGGTCTTCCCACTTGTCCCAATCGTGAATCTTGATGCCCTCGTATTTGTCGTACGGGAAGACCTTGTCCATCGGTTGATAGGTGGTGTCCCAGGCGAGGCCGCGTGTCATCGCGGTGTAGCGTTCCTTGAGGCCCAGCTTCTTCTTGGTCACGGGTGCGTCCATGATGTCTCCTTGGTGTGTTGGTCGTGTTCGGTGTGCTGCGGTGTGCTGCGGTGTGGTGTTCGTTTTCAGTGGCGTGCGGCGTTCAACGGCCCCAGCTCAGCGAAAACTCGTCGTCGTCTTCGGACACGTTGCCCGAGAGCGTCACCAGATTGAGTTGGATTTGCTGCAGGTTGAAGGGCTGGCCCGTGGACTCTTCAATGGTTTCGCGGCGGATCACCAGGCGGTCGGGGCAGTCGATCTTCACGAGACCGGGGGAGTAGACGGCGGTGGCTTCGGCGTTGTCCGAAAGCACGGCCTCCACGACCGGGCGAGATTCCTCGTTGTCCTGAAAGGCGATGAACACCTTGGAACGCGGGGCGGTGGTTGGCTGTGTCTGCATGGCGGGGCTCCTTCTCAAACGTCCAGACCGGCCTTGCGGGCGCGGGCATCGAGTGCGTTGCGGGCATCGGTCAGCGCGGCGCTTGCGTTGTCGCGCAGCGCCATGGCAGCGATGGGTTCCAGCGCCTTGCTGGTGCGATCTGCGTAGTGGCGATACCAGCCGGTGAGCAGGTCGCGGTTGTGCTGCGACTCGGCGGCGGCCACCTTCACGACGGCATCGATCCAGCGTGCGGATTCGGTGTGCCATTCGGGGATGAAGGCGGTCAGCATGGCGACCGCAGTGCCGCCCTGTGTAGCCAGTTGGTCATCGACGTACTGATCGAAGATGAGCGGGTAGAGCTGACCGTCGAGCGCCAGGTTCTGCGCTACGAACAGCTCGATCGGGTCCTGCACCACAAACAGGTCTTCCACCAGTTGGCGCAGCGGCTGCCATACGGGCGCTTGCAGCCAGTCGTTCTTGCCGGCTTCGAGCACGCCGGGCTCGTCCATGGTGAGTCCAAGGCGGGTGATGTATTGCGCCACGCCAAGCTGGTCCATGGCATGGAACATGGCCGGTGCCGTGAACGCCGTGCCATAGCCCCGCGAGCACATATTGCAGTTGTTCATGTTGCCGCCGAAGGACACATGGCGCAGCGGCATCAGCACCGTGCAGGCCTCGGCGCGCAGCGCGTCGGGCATCTTGGCGGCGAGCTTGCGCGAATCGACGAACTGGTAGTTGGCCTCCATGGCATCTTGCTGGCGCGCACGGGCCATGGTCCAGGTGGCGTAGTAGAACTGGCGCGGGTCGCGCAGCGCATACCAGTCCTTCATCTCGATGGCGGTACGGCGCTTGTCGTAGAGTTCGTAGCCTTGCTCCCAGGTGGGGCGGTAGTGAAAGTTTTCCTTCGGCTGCGCGTCCAGCATCGCCTCCAGATAGCGCGACGCGGGCTTGTCGCCGGTATGTCTCGCCACGCGGTCAAAGGTGTGGCGCAGAGGTTGAATCTCGCGCGCTTGCAGTTCGATATTCATGGGTCTTGTCTCCTGTGCTTGTCGTGAAAGTCGGGGGCGTTCCAGCTCAAAGAACCTGGGCGTTCTGTGCTTTGCAGAAGGCCTGAAAGTCGGCCTCGGTCATCGTGAGTTCCACCATCAGCTCGGGCCAGCCAATGGAGAATTCGAACTCCACAAATCCGTTGGGCCGGCGCCGTGCCACACGCACGCTGCGCTGAGTGAGATCCACGGCGGGCAGTTCCAGCGGCGGTACTTGCGGGGTTGATGAATTCATTGCGTACTCCAGGCGGTTCGTTTCCAAGCTGTTTGCACGGGCCATGCCAACTTGGAATGAATCGGCTGAAATATCGATAAATTGAGGGTAAGCACTGAGGTTTTGGCCGCTCGATGGCCGCATTCAGGTTTCGAGGTGTTGCGGAATCGACCAGAGGTACAAAACACCTTGTTTTTTGGTGCGATGCAGCATGATCAAATGGTGAAAACGTCGATTTCAGGTGATCAATTCGACACTTTCGACGCCGGACAACGCTCTCCTGCGGGTGAATCCTGATTTCCTTGGGATTGGTTTTTATCGATAGTTATGAAATGCCAACACCCATTCCAGACATGCCGTCCGATGCCGACCTGCGCAACCTCGTGCGTTTCTCCACGGAGGACGGGCGCATCTGGCTGTCCAGCCAGCGCATGCTGCTTTTGCATTCGGCGTCGCTGATTGCGTTGCGGCGCGAGATGATGAACACCGTCGGCCCCGCGCATACGCGGCGCTTGTTGATGCGCGGTGGTTACGCATCCGGCGAGCGCGACGCGCTGCTGGCGCGCCAGATTCGGCCCACGGGCAGCCTCTTCGACATGTTCGCCATCGGCCCGCAATTGCATCGCTTGGAAGGTGCGGTGCGCGCCACGCCGCAAGTGTTCGATGTGGACGAGGAGGCCGGCCGCATGCGCTGCGAGGTGCGCTGGGACCACAGTTGGGAAGCCGAGGCCCACCAGCGCGAATGGGGGCCGCAAAGCGAGCCCGCGTGCTGGATGCTGCTCGGTTATGCCTCGGGGTTCACCAGCGCATTCTTTCGCCGACGGGTGCTCTTCAAGGAAGTGCAATGCGCCGCCTGCGGGCACTCGCATTGCCTGATCGAAGGCCGCTTCGAGCACGAATGGCCGGACGGCGAACAGATGGCACGCGACTACGATCCCGACTCCATGCTGGTGCGCATCGACGATCTGCACTCCCAGGTCGAGGCGCTGCGCACGGGCCTGCAGCCCACCGACCAACACGGCCCCTTGCTCGGTCATTCGCGCGCATTCCAGGGCGCGCTCGATCTGCTGCAAAAGGCCGCGCCTACCCAAGTCACTGTTTTGCTCACCGGCGAAACCGGCGTGGGCAAGGAACGCTTTGCCAGTGCCATGCACACCATGAGCCCGCGCGCCGCCAAGCCCTTTGTGGCGGTGAACTGCGCCGCCTTGCCCGCAGAGCTGATCGAAAGCGAATTGTTTGGCGCAGAAAAGGGCGCCTTCACCGGCGCGACCAGCGCGCGCATGGGGCGCTTCGAGCGCGCCAATGGCGGAACCCTGCTGCTCGATGAACTGGGCGAGCTGCCGCTGGCCGCACAGGCCAAGCTGCTGCGCGTGCTGCAAAGCGGCGAGGTGGAACGACTGGGGTCGGTCAAGCCCATCAAGGTCGATGTGCGCGTGATTGCCGCGACCAACGTCGATCTGGAAAAGGCGGTGGAAGAGGGTACTTTCCGGCGCGATTTGCTGTATCGCTTGAACGTCTACCCGATTCGCATCCCCGCGCTGCGCGAGCGCGTCGACGATATCGAGTTGCTGGCCATGCACCTGCTGCAGAAGTTCTCGGCACTGCACGGCAAACCCGTTGCGGGGCTGACGGACCAGGCGATCTCTGCCCTGCGCAGCCACCAATGGCCCGGCAACGTGCGCGAGCTGGAAAATCTGATGGAGCGCGGTTTGATCCTGACGGCACCCGGCGAGCTGATTGAAGTGAGCTCCTTGTTTCCGCAGTGGAGCGACGGAGGGCGCACCACGGTCGATGCGCGCGGCTTTCTCACGTCGACGCAGGACGCCAAGGCAGGGGCGGAAGAGCCTCAGTCCAGCAGTTTCTACGACGCCATGCAGAGCCAGGGCCTGTCGCTCGAGGCACTGGAAGATGGCTTGATACAGGAAGCGGTCCAGCGCGCAGGTGGCAATCTCGCGGCGGCCGCACGGGCGTTGGGGATGACGCGACCGCAGCTGAGTTACCGGCTCTCGCGCCTTCGTGACCGAAAAGAGTCAGGCGACGTAACGCCAGACTCGAAAAGTGCGAAGGAATAAGCCATGGCAAAACGTTCCTTCATTCAGACCCTGGGATTGCTGGATTCCGACACCTTCGACAGCGGCGCATCGCGCACGCTGACCGAGCAGACCTATAACGATTTGCGCACCGACATCGTCGAGGGTCGTTTGCTACCGGGCAGCAAGTTGCGTATCGAACACTTGCGCCAGCGCTACCAGGTAGGCGCGGGCACGCTGCGCGAGGCCTTGACGCGGCTGGTGAGCGACGCGCTGGTGACGGCCGAAGGCCAACGGGGTTTCCGGGTGTCACCGATCGCGATGGATGACCTGGAAGACCTGGTGCGTTTGCGCGTGCACATAGAGACCCACGCCCTGCGCGAATCCATTCGCCGCGGCGATGCCGCATGGCGCACGCAGCTGCGCTCGGTGTACGAGGAACTGTCCGGGGTGGAGCAACCGCTGTCGGTGGCCAATCGGGCCAAGTGGGAAGCGCTGAACGTGCGCTTTCACGAAGCACTACTCGCTGGCTGCAACTCGCCGTGGGAGAAGAAGGTGCTCAGAATGCTGGCCCGGCATGGCGAGCGTTACCGCTGCTACGCGATGGAGTTGCCGGACCACACGCGCGATGTACATGCCGAGCATTCGGAGATCTTCGAGCTTGCGATGGCGGGGCAGGATGCGCGCGCCGCGCTGGCGCTGGAGGCGCATATCTGCGCCACGCCGTATCTGCTGCTCAAGGCCTTGCGCGAGGGGCGGGTCGTCTTTCCGGGAAATGATGCGGTGGAAGGAGGCGAAAGAGAAAGAAGTTCATTGCCGCTTCACGCGTAAAGCGGGATTCACGGCGCGGAGTTTTTGGGCAGATAGTCCGACAAGAAATCCAGAAACACGCGCCCATGCGGCGAGATGAAGTTCTTGTTGGGCACGCGCGCATAGAGCGCGCTGATGCCGGCGTTGAAGTCTGAGAGCACTTCCACCAGCGCGCCGGATTCGATCTCTTCCTTCACATGAAACGCATACAGCGCCGCCAAACCCT
>CALMCS010000152.1 GCA_937862875.1 uncultured Comamonadaceae bacterium | reverse complement strand
GGGCGAGCGGCCCTGCTCGGCGAATTTCTTGGTGAACAGCGCGGTGGTGTGCTCCACGTCCAGCACTTCGTGCACCAGCACGTCGGCGTTTTTCGACAGTGCAATGACCTCGTCGCTCATCGCGGTGTCGCCGCTGAAGACCACCACGCGGTCGGCGCTTTCAAAGCGATAGGACAGCGACAGGTGATGCTCGGCACCGTCCACGCCATGGTTGGGGTAGTGGGTGTTTTCTGCGCACGTTACTTTCACGTTCTTGTCTTCAAACACGGCACCGGGCTTGGCGTCATGCGCGCGGAAGACCTGTTCTGGTGCGATGCGGCGACCGTCGTACTTCATGCGCAGCACGGCGTTGGGTTTGAAGTATTCGAGGTAGCCCTTGATCGCCGCTTCCGTACCCGGTGGGCCGAAGGCGTCGATCGGGTCGGAGCGACCATTGGACCAGGCCAAACCCATCAGCGTGCCGAAGTCTGCACTGTGGTCATCGTGGTGATGGGTGAGGAAAATCTTGCCTACGCGTTGCACACCAACACCTGCCAACATGAGCTGACGGGCCACACCGTTTCCGGCGTCGATCACATACGGTTCATCGTTGATGAGCAGCACACTTGCGGGTTGATTGCGTCCAGGCAGTGGCGTGGGACCACCGCCCGTTCCCAGCAAGATCAAGCGCGTCTTGGATGCCTTGGCATCTTGCGCAAAGACCTGTCCCGCGCCCAGCGCAGACACTGCGGCCGTGGCCGAAACCATCTTCATGAACTGACGTCGATATAGCTGCATGATGTCTCCTCTTTGGTGTTGAAAAGCAATACAAAAAACCGTCTGACTGACTACCTGCCCAGATACGCCTGCTTCACAGCCGCATCGGTGAGCAGCTCGCTGCCCGGGCCTTCGGTGTGTACTTGTCCGTGTTCGATCACGTAGGCGTAGTCCGCCATCTCCAGCGTGCGCTGCACGTTCTGCTCGGCGATCAGCAGCGTCAGCCCTTGCTTGGCGAGGTTCTTGAGAATCTGGAACACCTCGCTGGCGATGACTGGCGCAAGGCCAAGCGTGGGTTCATCGAGCAGCAGCAAGCGCGGCTGCGACATGAGGGCGCGGGCCACGGCCAGCATCTGTTGCTCGCCGCCCGAGAGCGATCCCGCCGTCAGGCGGCGACGCTCCTTGAGGCGCGGAAACATCTCGTAGGTCTTCTCGATCTGGTCTTTCTGCTTGCCCCACGAGCGCTTGTTGATGGCGCCGAGACGCAGGTTCTCTTCGATGGTCAGCGTGGGGAACACCATGCGGCCTTCGGGTGACAACGCCATTCCTGCGCCGACGCGCACCGAGGTATCGGTTTTGGTGAGGTTCTGGCCTTCCATGTCGATGTTTCCGGCGGTCGGCAAGATCAGGCCCGAGATCGCGCGCATCAGCGTGGTCTTGCCCGCGCCGTTGGCACCGATCAAGGCGGTGACCGAGCCTTCGCGGACCTTGATCGACACCCCGTGCAGGATGCGTGCGGCACCGTAGCCCGCATGCAGTTCGTTCACATTCAGCATGACGTTTTCCTTGCCCATGGTCTCAAGCCGCTCCAAAGTAATTGCGGATGACTTCGGGGTTCTCCGCCACTTCGTCTGGCGTTCCCTGGGCCATCAGCTCGCCGTAATGCAGCACCACAATTTCATCGGACAGGCGCATCAGCGCACGCATCACGTGCTCCACGCAGATCACCGTGAGCGAGAACTCGCGCTGGATGTCCTTGAGCGTCACCAGCACCTCTTCCACCTCGCTCGGGGTGAGGCCGGCCATGATCTCGTCGAGCAGCAGCAACTCGCCGCCGGTAGACAGTGCGCGGGCCAGTTCCAAACGCTTTTGACGCGACAGGGTCAGGTCACCTGCGAGATGGTTCTTGAAGGGCGCGAGACCGGTTACTTCCAACGCGCGATCGGCATGCTTCATGGCCGCATCTCGTGCCGTGTTGGCCTTGAAGAGCGCCGCCGTGTAGACGTTCTCCTGCACCGTCATGTCGCGGAACGGGCGCACGATTTGAAAGGTGCGCGCCACGCCCAGGCCGCAAATCTTGTCGGGGCGCATGCCGCCGATCGATTGGCCACGCAGCAAAATCTCGCCCTCGGTGATGCTTTGGTTTCCGGCGATCAGGCTGAACAGCGTGGTCTTGCCCGCACCGTTGGCACCCATCAGTCCGAGAAACTCGCCTTGATTCACTTTGAACGACACGTTGTTGACGGCGGTAACGCCGCCATAGCGCTTGGTTACGTTGCGCAGTTCGAGCAATACAGTCATTTGCCACCTCCGGCTTCGGCCGCGTCAGCGGTAGGTGTTGCGTTCGCCGCAGAGCCTTTTTTGAAGAGCTTGGCAAGCAGACGGTTCATCCAGCCGCTCAGGCCACCAGGGACATACAGCACAAAGAGTGTCAGCAACACACCCAGAATCACGGTGTAGAGCTGAGGGAAGTTAGCCCACAGAACTTCCTGCAGCAGCGTGAGGCCGATGGCACCCAGTACCGGGCCTTTGAGTGAATCGCCGCCACCGATGATGGTCATGGCGATCATGGTGAAAGAGATCATCGGATCGAAGGCCGCACCGGCTTCAAAGTAGGTGGATCGCAGCGCAGACACACCGCCCACCGCACCGACGATGAACGCCGATGCCACCAGCACCATGAGCTTCATGCGCCCCACAGGAACGCCTACGGTTTCTGCCGCCTCTTCGTTGGCGCGCAGTGCCCGCAGACCCAACCACCAGCGCGGGTTCTTGCGCACATAGAAGCCCGCCAGAATCGCGAGGAAGGCGCAGGCCAGCATCCAGTAAAACAGCGCTTCGATCGATGGCGCATCGAGCAGAATCCGCGAGGCCTCGCCCAGCGATGACTCCACCATCAGCACGATGTTCTTGACCAGCTCGGCGATTCCCAGCGTCAAGATCACAAAATACGGCCCGCGAATGCGCAGCACCGGCAATGCGATCACGAGCGCAAATACGGCGGCAGCCAGGCCCGACACCGGCAGCGCCAACCAGATCGGCAGGTGCTCCCACACCAGCACCATGCTGTATGTGCCCAGGCCGAAGAACACCACGTGGCCCAGCGAGATGAATCCGGTCAGTGCCGAAAACAGCGCCCAGGCACTGGCCAGAGCGATCCACATGAGCAGGTTGAAGCCCACCCCGGTCAGGTAGTCATTGCCCGCGAATGGCACACAGGCCAGCGCGACGAGCAGCACCACGAGCCCCATCATTTCATTGCGAGTATTGGTTTGAGACAACATGTTCTTCCTCAGCGCGCAGCCACAGAACGGCCAAACAATCCCTTGGGTCGCAGCAACAAGATCGCCACGAACAGGCCATAGAGCAGAATCGATCGGAAGCTGGGCGAGGTGAATGCGACGCCGAAGGTTTCCACCGCGCTCAATACAAACGCAGCGACGATGCCCCCTCCAATACGCCCCAGCCCGCCCATGATCGCCACCACAAACGCGCCGATCAGCAACGGCCCACCCATGTATGGCGTGATTTGTTCACCCATGCTGATCAGCACCCCGGCAATGCCGGCAGTGGCAAAGCCCAGCATCAAACTGACGGCTTGCACGCGATCGACGTTGACGCCCACCACCCGTGCGGCTTGGCGTTGATCGATCAAGCCGCGCATGGCCAAACCAATTGGATGGCGCCACAGAAACAACCAGATGCCGAGGCAGCAGAACAGGCCAATGCCAGTTGCCACCAATCGGTTCAGCGTGATGACGCCAGCGCCGATATGCACCACGTCACCCAGGAAGGTGTAGGCCTTGGCTGTTGGCGAAAACGCCCAGGCAGCCAAGCCTTGAATGATGATCGAGAGCCCGAAGAAGATCAGCAATGAATTGGCTTCAAGCTGCTCCACCGTGGGGTACTTTTCGATCAGGTTGCGCAGCAGGCCGGTATATAGAAGCCAGCCTGCGAGCGCCCCCAGAGCCGCCGCGATCACCACCGAGACCAGTGGGTTGATTCCCAGAAGAACGAATCCGAAGTACGCCACGTAGCCACCCAGCATGACGAGTTCGCCGTGCGCAATATTGAGAAGCCGGGTCGTGCCATAGACCAGGTTCAATCCCAATGCGATCAGCGCATACATCGTGCCGGACGTGAGCGTCGCGATAAGCAGTTGTTCAATATTCATATGCAGTCACGTGATTAGTTCGATCTCTGGGCCCACCAGTTCGCATGCCTTGCCTGCTTACCAGCCGGCCTTGGGCTGGTACTGATTCTTGCCAGCGACCGAGGTCGGCCAGACAATCTGCGGATGACCGTTTTGCAGCTGCAGGAAGCCCGTCTTGGTAGACAGGTTTTCTACGCCAGTGAACTTGATCGGGCCAAACAGCGTGTCGAAGGTGCCGCCCGCAATCTCAGTGCGCAGCGCCGCCTTGTCGAGGCCCGTCTTGGCGACGGCCTGTTGCAGGATTTGTGCGGACACGTAGGATTCCGCCGAGTCCAGATAGTCCGGGCTCTCCTTGAACATCTTGGTATAGGCCGCGTTGAACTGCTCGCTCGCTGGATTGAGCGTGGGCGACCAATGGCCCATGGTCACAATGCCGTTGACGCTGTTGCCCAGGAGCTTGGGGAAGAAGTCCATGCCCGGGCCGACCATCAGAAACTGGAACTTCGAATCCAAGCCCAGCTCCTTGGCCTGGCGCGCGTAGAGTGCCGAGTCATTCGGATAGGACAGCGACAAAATAGCGTCGGGCTTGGCCTGCTTCACTTCGGACAGCTGCACCGTCATGTCTTTGATGTCCGGTGGATATTCCGAATTCACCACGACCTTGAAGTTATTGCTCAGCAGCGCGGGAACCAGATAGTTCTTGAGTTCCTTGGAATACGGCAGAACATTGGTCAGCACCGCCACGGTCTTGACGTTGTTGGCCTTGAGCATTTCCACCATTTCCTTGGCGATGCGATCAGGAAACGCGGCAGTCACGAACCACATATTGTTGAGTTTCATGTCGCGCAGCTTCACCGAAGCGGCCGAGTTGCCGACCACCGGAAACTTGAAGCGCTCGAGCACTGGCGCAATCGCCGCATGGGTTGGCGTGCCCCAGGGCGCAAGCAGCAGATCGACCTTGTCCTGCGTGATCAGCTTTTCGTAGATCCGCGCGGCCTGACCAGGGTTGCTTTGATCGTCATACAAGACAAACTCGATGGGCCGCTTGCCCTTGCCGCCGATGTCCAGACCACCCGACGCATTGACGGTGTCTTTCCACAGATCGTAGGAGTGCAACTGCGATGGCGCAGCATTCGCAAAGATGCCGGTTTTGGCGATGGAGAAACCAATGCGTACTGGTTTGACGTCTTGAGCGAATGCGTTACCTCCAGCGCATAGGGCTGCACCCAGAGCCACTGCAGTCAGAAAACTTCGTTTGAGCTTGTCCATGTCCTGTCTCCGTTTTTAAGTTTGAATTACGCCGAAACACTTGAAATAGTGAGCTTGAGATCGCTGCGCTCATCGGACGCACCGGTCGGCACATGCAGCGCCGTCTTCATGCGCGCCATGCCCAGTTCTTCCGATCGACCAACGATCTTCAGCACGTCGGAGCGCACCGTATCGGGCCAGTTGTTCATGGCGCCCATCATGTGAGCGGTTTGCTGTGTGTGCTCGGTGATGGGGCGCTCCTTGGCTTCCCACTGCACCAGCGCTTCTGGAATGTTTTGCGAGCCCGCGTCTGCTGCAACGGCCACACTCAGCCCGTTCATCAACGCGCAACCACCGCCCTGGCCCAGGTACGGCGGCATGGCGTGTGCAGCGTCGCCGATGATCGCCACACGGCCACTCGACCAGCTCTTGAGACGCACCACATCAAAGGAATCCCAGCGACCGGAGTTGGCAAAGCGCTTGATCAAATTGGCCAGCTGCGGGAACGACTCGGTCCACAGTGCCTGATTGATCGGCACGGCTGCCGCAGCCTTGTCGGCGTCTTCGCAGCACAGCGCAACATACAGATCGGTCTTGCTCGAAGGCGTGTACAGAATGCGGCGCGTACCCGAGAAATACTCGATGTACTTGTCCAGATCGGCAGGGTTGGGCAGGTCCTTGTCATCGCGCTTGATCAGCATGCGCGTGGCACCGTATTGCAGCGGAACACGGTACTGCAGCAAGCCCAGCGACTCACGCACCAGCGAGCCAATACCGTCGGACGCCACCACCAGATCCGCCTTGTGACGCGAACCATCCTTGAGGATCACTTCGCCTTCAGGCGTCGCGCCCGTCACCAGCGAGCCCGTGACAATCTCGACACCCGAGCGGCGGCAAGTATTGACCAACGAGCGAATCAACTGCTCACGCAAAATCGTGATCAACTGGCCGCTGCCTGGACGGTTGATGGGAATGTCTTCCATCACCTGATCCAGATGATCGCGGGTCTCGAAGACCGCACCCACATGGGCACCGACCACCGCCTCATCGTGTGCGCCGATGGCCTTGAGCACCTTCAGGCCATTGCCCCAGATGTAGATCCCCGCACCAAAGGCACGCAGATCGGGCGCAGCCTCATGCACACGCACCGACCAACCACGCTGCGCCAGCGCAGCAGCGGCGGTGAGGCCACCAATTCCAGCACCAACAATCTCGGCATGCCGTTTTTTTTCAGAACTCATTGAATCTCCTTTTTGCGGCAACTTTGTGTCGCGTAAGACAGCGCATGTACTCAGAGAAATTGCCGCAGTGCAGCAACTCACACAAAACCGATTGACGTTCGTTATTCTGCCGAATCGTTGATTTACGTCAATAGCGAATCACGTTTCTTTTTTGAAAAAGGCTCAGTGAATACCCTGCTGCCTCAAGCAATTCCGATAGTTTTTCTCTTTGATGGGGTTTGAGCAATGGGGGAATGCTCAGGGGCGTTCTGCACCTCGGAATCCTGGATGTGGCGCGAGCGGAACCGGGCCTCATGCCTCGCAATGAAATGGCGCTGACAGCGAGCCACACGCTCGGCGCCTGTGCGCCGTGCACGTGTGAATACGGCGTTTTGGGTGTGGGCCGTCTAGTGGTTTTACCTGCTGTTTGAAATGCGCGACTGTTGCAATTTGCTATCGAAAAAACTTAAAAATGAACAAGAGTCGTTATTAAATTCAGGCGATTTCGATGGTCACCCGCAGAGTTTCACAAGAGCATCCACGGGCGCAGTACGGGGTCATCTCGCATTCTCAATTCAAGCTACTTCAGAGAGAAAATCATGTTGAAAAAAATAGCCAGCGCATGCGTGGTTTTGGGCATCGCCTCAGCGGCCAACGCGCAATCTTCCGTGCAGATCTACGGCATCATGGATCTTGCCGTCGAGCATCTGAACAACGTCGGCCCAGGCAAGGATGGCCTCACGCGAATGCCTTCGCTGACAGGCAGCGCGCCGTCGCGATTGGGGTTTCGTGGCACCGAAGATTTGGGCGGTGGGCTGCACGCCGGATTCAATCTGGAGATGTGGCTCAACCCCGACTCGGGTCAGGTGGACAACGGTGGCCGCGGCTTTGGTCGCATCGCCACCGTCAGCCTTGGCGGACCGTGGGGTGACGTGTCGGTAGGGCGCCAGCGCACCATGTTGTTCTGGTCGATTCTGGACGCCGACGTCATCGGTCCGAACATGCACAGCATGGCGAACTTCGATCCCTTTTTCGCCACGGACATGGTCGACAATTCGATCTCCTACCTTGGCCGATTTTCGGGATTCACGGTGGGTGCCAATTACAGCTTTGGACGGGACAAACTCAACGCGGGCCCAAGCCCCGCCGGCACCAATTGCGCGGGCGAAAGTGCCAGCGACAAAAAGGCGTGCCGAGCCTGGTCCGTGGTTGCCAAATACGATGCGACCCGATGGGGCGTGGCCGTGGCGCATGACGTGATCCATGGTGGCCCCGGCGCCTTTGACGGACTGACCAGCAGCAACCTCAGCGATACGCGCACCATGTTCAATGGCTACTTCAATGTCGCCAGTCTGAAGGTGGGTGGTGGCTACATGCGACGCAAGAACGAAGGCCATGCGCAACCTCGTTCGGACCTGTGGTTCCTGGGTGCCAGCTACCCCATGGGAGACTTTTCGCTGGACGCCCAATACAACCTCTAC
>CALMCS010000151.1 GCA_937862875.1 uncultured Comamonadaceae bacterium | reverse complement strand
GCCGGTGAGATAGTGATCTCGTTGTTGCCTGTAATCCAAATGCCTGTAGCGGTGAAGTTGTCGTTGCAGCCGTTTCCGAGGCGCGCGACCTCATCCATGATGGCTGTGATCCAGTCTTGAACGCAGGTCGACTGATGGAGGCTCTCCTCGATAAAGTCGGAGTTCACGACGCTCCATACGCCATCGGTGCAAATCAGAAAGGCATCACCTTCGGCGACCAGGACGGTCCGCTCCAGAATCGTGGGGCCGACGTCGCTATGGGCTCCTGCCGCACCGAGCAATACGTTCCTGTTGGGATAGGCGGCTGCATCGTCGTCGGAGAGCAGTCCGGCCGAAACCAGACTCTGTACAACGCTGTGATCTTCCGTCACTTCATGGAGTGCGCCGCCGCGAAACCAATACAGGCGCGTGTCACCCCAATGGGCCCAGATGGATTGCTGAGAATAGGTATCGATGCGCAACTCGGCGATGGTGGTACACATGTCGGCTAGCGCGGGCTGAAGCGCTTGCTCGTGCTTGATCGCCTCTGAGATACCCAGAATTTGGCGAAAGAAAGCCTCACCAGCCAAGGTCAATCGGCTTTGCCTGACCGAATCCATGGCGATACAAGACGCTTGCATGCCGCCTGCGGCACCGCCCATGCCGTCCGCGACCGCGAAGGACACGATGGTGTCATCGCGGACGTGGCAGTACGCGTCTTCGTTGTAGTCGCGGTTGCCCTGTCGTGAGAGTGAAAAATGAACGAGCGCCAGTGCGTGGTCCATTGGCGGTGTGCTCGGATGGTTCATGTCCCGACTCCCAGGCTGGCAAGATTGAGATTCTCGGTCTCGGATTGATAGGCTCCGTGAAACTCGCTGCCCCATGAGGCCGGCGACTGATTTTTCATTTCGTCGCGCAGCCATTGATATTGATGTCTGTAGATGTTCCAGAGCTTGGCCTGGCGCTGCACGTTGAAAAGCGAGCGATGGCGGCCGTGGGCCTCCAATTGAGTCTCGATGGTGTCGGGATTGAAGCGATCAAACAAGCCTTGCAGCACGGCTTGCATTCCCGCCATCATTGCCATTTCGTGACGGCGAAGATCCTCATGTGCATTCGAGATGGCCGCGGGGCCGTTCATGAAGCCTGGCATCTTCGGTCCGAAGATTTGCGCCAGTGCCGCGGCGCTGGTGGGGAGAAACTTGAGCGGGTTGTTGGCCTCGGCGTTGATGAGCGTCACTGCGATGCGTACCTCCTGCTTTGCCACGGCACGGGAGTTGAGCAGGTCCATGCTGCCTTGAATGGACTCGTGGAGCATCTGCCCGATGTCGAAAAGGAGTTGGGGCGTGAGTTGCTGGGGGTAGCGGCAATCCGAGAGTCCTGCTCCTTGCTTGAAAGCGTCGAGCAGCAGGGCCGCATCTACTGATAGGTCAGGGGAGGCGTCGGCTGCGTGGAGATGCTTGCCTTCGTGCATTGATGGCAGCGATGTCGAGCGGCTGCAGTCTGGCGCATGCACGCTGGAGCTGTGCGGGTCCAACATCTCTTGCTCTGAATATTCGGTCGGTGCGGCGTCGTTGAATGGTTGCAATGGGCTTTCGTTGGACGGCTCTTGTGTGAAGTCGGGATCACCGTCCAGAGGAAAGAATTCGTCGATGTTGATCGCGTGGCTGTTGTTCTCCAATGGAGCGTTGTCGACATCCCCATCCGTTGGCCGGACGTCGTTTGGCCATTGCGGTGGCGTCGATGGGATGTCTACGCTCTGTGTCGC